>CAZXTW010000462.1:0-5572 GCA_964643525.1 uncultured Roseivirgaceae bacterium | reverse complement strand
AAACCCTAATTATGACAAGAACGACCCGCTTGAGCCACAGCAGGGCTACATGCTTAATAACCTCACCACTGGCTTTGACCCTATTTTTTATGCCCACCATTGCAATGTTGACCGCCTGTGGTACAAATGGCAACAAAAGCACCCCGGCCTGACCCCCGATAACCCCAATGATGTATTAACGCCGTTTAATATGCTGGTGGGTGAAACCTATAACATTAAAAAGTTTGGGTATGAATACGTACGGTCGGGCCACTATGTGGCTGGCGATAGCAGCCTGCAGCTGAATAAACTGAAGACTGACGACGTAGGCGCCAGCCAAAGCAGCATTAGCAATTACACCAGGGTAGAAGTGAAAATTATTAATGCCATACAGCCCAACCAAACCCTGGTGGTGAAGGTATTTGTGAATTTGAACGACCCCGAACCGGGCGACCGCGACAAGCACCCTGATAACTTTGTAACCAGCTTTGTGATGTTTGGGCACGGCAAATGTATTGGTGATGAAGGGCACTGCGACCCACCACCCACCACCCGCCGCAAGGGCGATATTAGAGAGCGCCACCACAACACCCCCTGGAACTATACCTTTGATGCCACCCACTGCATTAACAAGCTAGTGGCCAAGGGCAATACAGACTTTCACGTAAACCTGTTGGTACAAGGCACTGACGGTGTTGAGCTTGACGATACCTTGAGGCTAGAGGCGGTTTCATTAGACTTTATTGACTAACCCAACATTGACTTGTCATGAGCAAAGAACAAAACCCTATATATAAAATACACCCGGCCATAGGCATAGCCCGTGTGGGCAATAGCAACGAGCAGTTTTACCTGGCCCCGGAAACTACCGGTGCCCTGCCCATTGAGTGCACGGCCAACGGCACGCCTAAGGTAACACCAGAAGGCACCTACCAGCGCGTAACCGAGTTTAAAGACCAGGACCTGAAGGTAAAAAAGCAGGGGGCACGCTTTGGCATTTATGTGTATGATGCCAACAACCCCAATGGCCGCCCCATACAACCTGGTGATGTAATACAGGGTGTGGGCAGTAAAGGTAAACTGGTTGATATTGAATGGACCGTATGGCTGGCCAACAAAAAAGCATCATGGTACCAGTTTAACCAGTTAGAAGGCGAGCATGGGTATGACGCTGGCACCCACCCATTGCGCAACGCCAGCATTACCAATGCTGACGAACGCCAGAAGCTGCTAATCATTGACCCCGGCCCACAGTCAATTAACTGCACCAAATACACTACGGCTTCATTTGCCAAAGGCCAAAACCCCAACTATGCCCAGACCTTTCCGCCGCCGCTGCAGCCCTTTAGCATTGATACCCTGGGCAGCATCATGACCAACGACCAGATGGAACTGGTGGTGCTGGGTGGCCAGGGCAACTCAGGCACCATGGCCAATGACCCCTCGCAGCCCCGTATTGAGCATTATGCCAATAACGATGGCTGGTTTGACGACACCAGCGACGGCCCGGTATATGCCAAGCTAATTTATGCTGATGAGCGCGATAACCAGTACCGCTATGCCGCTGTGCAAGACCCCAGCTGGGTGGTGGTGGGCTACCCCAGGTATGTGCCACAAATTGTTGATATGGTTACCGGCAAAGATGTGCTTGACGACCTGAACGTGCGCTTTTTTGCCACCAACCAGTACCTGTACGGGGTGCCGCCCTTTACCGGAGACGATGTAATTAACCCTGAGCAACCAGCCAAGCTGGCCTCATGGCGCGTAAACCCACGCAAGGTGTATAACGAAAATTACTACCCTTACTTTTACCGCGATATATGGCCCATATTGCAGCGGCCAGAGCAAATGAAGTGGGTCACCAACTTTTTGTACGTATCAAACCTGCCCCACAACAGCAGTGCACAAGGGCTGTTTTACCCTGAGCTGATTGGTGTGCCACCCAAGTCAGAGCCCGACCCCGCCAAGCGCGAAAAGGCCAATTATTACCGCCGCTTTATTTATGACATGCTGCGCCAGAAAGAAGAGAAAAACAAGTTCCGTAATACTGATAACCCTAAAAGCACGGCATACAATTACCCCCTAATGCCATTGCTGGCGGGCGATAACCCGCTGACCAATACCGTGCCCAGTAAGTTTTTAACCTTAACAGCCACCCAGCTGTTTATGCTAAAGCAGTGGTCTGAAGGGAAATTCATTAATGAGAAGGAAGAAGACATAGCCAAGAAGATTGACGATGGCGTGCAAGACCCACATGAGCTTGACCAGGGGGTGATTAGCAATATGCTGGGCGGTTCATTTTGCCCCGGGGCTGAGGTCACCTGGATTATCCGCAACCCGGCCATTTACAGCAAACCCTACCGCATTAAGGCCGACCCTGCCTTTTACCCTGGCATGGACAACAGCGCCGTTTCAACCACACCCGGTGTGCAGGCCTATAACCAGCCCAACATGCTAAGCCTTAGTGATAACTTTGCAGTGGGCCTGCAACCGGGTGATTTAACCAAGCGCAGTGCCGTGCCCTGGCAGAGCGACTTTAACGAATGCTCTACCCAGCCCATTAACGTGACCTTTCAAGAGTGGAACAAAATAAACCCACAGTCTATCGGCGATACCCTGCTTGAAAAGTACCAGCAGACTACCCTGATTTTGTGGTGGCCCTCACACAGGCCTATGGAGGTATACAAAATATTCCGTGACAAAAACGGCAACCCCATCATGAATGGCGATGACCCGGTTATTAAGCAGGTTGACTGGGACCGCGGCATACCCCAAACCAGTGAAGGCGACCTGAAAATGGTAACCGCCTGGAGTGAGCTGGGCTTTGTGCGTGAGCGCCCTGATTTAGATGATCAGTACATTGAGCAGGAACGCAACTGGGACGATACCATATCTGACCAGTACGCTGGGCCCGTTGACCAATAATTAACACAAGCATGAAGTATGATGTGTTGATTCTTGGGGGCGGGCCCGCCGGCCTGGTTACTGCGTTGTCATTACTACAGCTAAGGCCCAACCTAAAGCTTAGAATAGTTGAAAAAACCAACTATGAGGGCTTTCGGCATGGCGAAACTGTGCCGGGGGCCATTGGCCAGTTCATGAACCAGCTTAACCTCTGGCAAAGCTTTTTGCACCAGCAACACCTGCCTGCCCATGGCCGGCAGATACACTGGGCAGGCCAAACTGAACAGGAAACTATATTTGGTATGCACGGTACAGACTGGCACCTTGACCGCCCCCGGTTTGACCAGTGGCTGGTACAAATGGCCACACGGGCCGGGACACAAGTATCAACAGGGCTTACGGTGCAGCAGGTAAACACCGCGGCAGGCAGCGTGAGCCTGACCAATGCAAAGGGCAACAAAATTAACCTGTTGGCACGCTTCCTGATCAATGCCACAGGCAATTCCTCCTTCATGAAACATGAAGGCATAACCCAGGCCAAAGCCGACCAGCTGGTGGCTGCTTATTTTGAAGGGCGGGCAGTAGGCAACCGCACCTTTACTGCCATTGCCACCAGCCCTGAAGGCTGGTGGTATTATTGCAATGTAAATACCGGCAAATCAGTATTTGCCTTTTTTACTGACCCAGCTGTGGTCAAAAACAACCAACTAACCACAGCAGCTAATTTTCACGAGCTGTTGCCTGCCCATGGCGATATTGCCCGGTACTTTGGCCATGTGCCTGCCAGTGCCCTACCCAAATGGGTACAGGTAACCCCACAAATAAATACCTGCACTGGCGCTAACTGGCTGGCCGTAGGCGATGCGGCCACCACCTTTGACCCTTTGGCGGGCATGGGCATATTCAAAGCGTTTCAAACAGGCATATTGGCCAGTTATGCCACCATTAACTTTTTAGAGGGCAACACATTGGGCCTTGAAAAATACAAGGCCAATATACAGGCCATGTACCAGGCACATATGAACACCCGCCAGCAGTTTTACAATGCCGTGGCAGGGTACCCCCAGTCTGCCTTTTGGCCACAGAGGCAAACCACCCAGCAAGCCCCTGTGTTGACCTGAAGCAGGCGCTTTTAGGCCTTGAAGCTTGCTAAGCTGCCTAAGTTTACCTATAATACAAAGACGTGCAGCCGACACTGGCGGCTGTTTTAAAATGGCTTAAGAACGATACCCAACGTGCCTTGGTTGTATGCTTGGTAATTGCCCATGCAACCTGTACACCATAAAGCAATACCGCAGAGAGCCATTAACTACATACACTGCATTAACATGAAACAACCCCTGTTACTAGCCATATGCCTGGTGCTGGCCTGCCCGGCCTTTTGCCAACTGGCAGACCTTGCCCGCGTTGAATATACCATTGTGCCGGGCGGCTCAGGCAATGTGGAGTTTAACCGCAAACGCGCCTTAATAAACATACCTATCAAAATTAAAGAAGATAACTATCTGGTATTGGGCTTAGATTACAGCAGTATAGACCTGGTGTTTAGCAACCAGTTTGAAGAGTTTAATCAGGACGAGATTGAAGACTTTCAAATGGTTGATTTCAATATTGCCTATACCTTTAAAATTAATGACGACTGGCGCTTTGCAGGGCGTGTATTGCCCGGCATTAGCTCAAACCTGAAAACCAGCGACTTGCAGTTTAAAGATGCAGTAATTAGCGCAGATGCTATTTTTATAAAAGATAAAAAGAACGACTCTGGTGTGAAAAAGCCCTACCGCTTAATCTTGGGGGTTTCTTATTCTGGCAACCGGGGCCTGCCCTTTCCGCTGCCCTTCATCAGTTATTACAAGCGGTTTCACCCCAAATGGTCATACAACCTGGGTGTGCCAATTACCAACTTACAGTACCGCTGGTCTGAATTAGTCAGAACCAAGCTGTTTGCCAGTTTAGATGGCTTTAACTCAAACCTGCAACGCCGCCTTGAAGTGAACGACCAGGGTGTGGCAGAGCAAATCAGGATGTCGTTAATCCTGGGTGGGCTCAGAAATGAAATTAACTTCAGCAAGCACCTTGAGCTGTTTGTCATTACCACTTACATACTCAATAATGTGGTGCAGCTAAGAGATGCCAACCATGACACCCTGTTTGAAATTGACAACATCAACACCTTTCATTTCAGGGCAGGTTTGCGCTTTAAAATTTAGTTCTGTCTGTTGCCTGTATCAGTAGGCTCACCTGCGCTGCCATATGCTGGGCACTGGCAACGGCCCCCTCCATATAACCCGGAAATTCAGTGGCGGTTTCACTACCGCCCATCAATAACCTGCCGTTAAACAAGGGCTGCCGCATTGCCTGGTGGCCGTTATTCTGGTGGGGTACAACCCCCTGTACATAAGTGTGGTAGGTATAGGGCTCTGTGCGCCAGTCTGTTTCAATATACCCTGCATGTGCTGTGGCCTGCTGCCCATAAAACCTGCCCAGCTGCTGCACCATCAGCCGCTCACGTTCAGCTTTGCCTGCCGCATGGTACTGTTCATGCACAAACCCCTTCAGGGCATGGTGGGTATTAGTGACGGTGCTGTGGTCATACATTTCAACCACAGGCCCACTTTGGCTAAAAATAGTACCACTGCTATTGGCCTGCTGCCAAAAGGCCTGCTGGTACAACAGCCCTGCTTTAATT
>CAZXTW010000461.1:0-5579 GCA_964643525.1 uncultured Roseivirgaceae bacterium | reverse complement strand
AAACTCATCTTTACAGGCCCAACGCCTGTAAAGATGAGTTTGGCCGTTTGCGCGTAGGGGCGGCAGTGGGTATTACGCCCGATATGCTGGACAGGATAGCCCTGCTGAAAACCGCCGGTGTAGATATTATTACCATTGATACTGCCCATGGCCATTCAAAAGGGGTGATAGAAGCATTTAAGCGGGCCAAGCAGGCCTACCCCGAGATGGAGTTTGTAGTAGGCAATATTGCTACTGCCGATGCTGCCCAAATGCTAAGCCGCGCTGGTGTTGATGCCATTAAAGTAGGGGTTGGCCCCGGCAGCATCTGTACCACCCGTGTAATTGCCGGGGTGGGTGTGCCCCAGCTATCGGCCGTATATGAATCTGCCAAAGCAGTAAAGGGTACTGATACCAGGGTTATTGCCGATGGGGGCATCCGTTTTTCTGGTGATGTTGTAAAGGCCCTTGCTGCCGGTGCTGATTGCGTGATGATAGGCTCGCTGCTGGCTGGTACTGAAGAGGCCCCTGGCGAAGTGATATTGTATGAAGGCCGTAAGTTTAAAGCCTACCGCGGCATGGGGTCGGTTGAGGCCATGGAAGAGGGCTCTAAAGACCGCTACTTTCAGGATGCAGAAGATGATATTAAAAAGCTGGTGCCAGAAGGTATAAGTGGCAGGGTGCCCTACAAAGGGCAGGTGTCAGAGGTACTGTACCAAATGGCAGGTGGCCTGCGCGCCGGTATGGGTTACTGCGGAGCAAAAAATTTAGCCGCCTTAAAAGAAGCCCGTTTTGTTAAAATTACTGGTGCCGGTTTTAAAGAAAGCCACCCTCATGGGGTGCAAATAACACGCGAAGCACCTAACTATAGCAGGTAAACAGGCTATTTGTTTGCCTTGCCTTATTGGCAGCATTTGTTTACCGCACATCAGATTCAGGCAAATAATTTATACAATTTGTGCGCTAACCCTTGTGCAATTTGAAATAATAGTGCTATTTAACTAAATATGATGTACAATTTATCTAAAATTGCACAGGGTTAATCTTTTGAACCTGACAGACAGTTCACCGCCTTTTAACTTTTATGCTATCAGTTAAAAGTATATTAAGGATAAGCCTGATCCTTGGGATCGTATCATGGATTCTGTACGCTGTTGCTGATACCATAGTGCTATTTGCCAACTCAAGCAATGTGAGTTGGCTCATACACCCGGTAATACCAAAGATACTTCTTGATATATTTATATTATCAATCTTTACTTTTTACCGTTTCAGCGTTGGCAGAGCCGAGAGCGTAAACTTCATAGACCTGCTTTGGCGGGTGTTTGTGACAGGTTTACTCTCTACGGTTGTATCTATATTGCTGCGGTCTATTTTGCTGGCCCTGGGTGATAAGCACGCAGAGAATTTTGTGTTGCTCAACTTCTTCCACCACATTAATCTGGGCCTCATTATTGCCTTCCTGATCTCAACATTTGTGGTATGGAAGCGCCTGATACTTTACCAGAAAACCAAATTCCTGATTACGTTCTGGAAAATATTTCAATACGCCCTCATTAGCAGTGTGTTTTTAAACCTGCTCAATATTGAGTTTGGCGATATGATTTTCCTCTCTACGCTCATATTCCTGCTCAGCCTGGGTTTGTTCCTTTCTGCTAACCTGAAGTGGATTGCCTACCTCAATTTCAGACAGAAATGGAAAAGTATTCTTTTCATTTTACTGGTCATGATTTATCTGGGGTATCATGTACTGTATAATTTAAAGCACTTTCAAGACAACGAGCTTAATACCGACCTGCTTAGCAATGTGTTTATACTGGCGTTGCTGGGCTTTATATTTTTATATTCAGTGTTTTCACTGCTGGTTATCTTGTTTAACCTGCCCACCTCATCGGTATTTGAGCAAAAAATTGAAGAGGCTATCAACTTTCAGCGCCTGAGCCAGTCAATACCTACCGGTCAAAATGAAGAGCAGGTATACCATATTTTAATAGAAAGCTCAGTCAGTGCCGTTTTTGCTGATGCCGCCTGGCTGGAGGTAGTGAATGAAGACGGCCTGCGCAAAAGCATGATACGCAACCGCATTTCGCAAGATGAAGTGGTGAGCCTGCGTAAAGAAATAGAAAACAGCTCATTACAATACCTGTTTCAGGATGGGCAGCTAAACCAGCACCTCAACCCCATGAAGCTTACGGCCAACCTGACCGATAATACACATAAAAGTATTATGGTGGTGCCGCTAACCATTCAGCAAGATAAAATTGGTAACCTGGTGCTGTTGAAAGAGCTGGGCGATGGCTTTAATAAGGAAATGGTTGACATTATTAAAACTTTTGTGAACCAGGCCAGCATAAGCATTGAAAACTTTAGGCTGTTAACAGCTGCCCTTGATAATGAGCGTTATAAAGAAGAGTTAAAAATTGCCAAACGGGTACAGCGCAGCCTGTTGCCCGCCCACCTTGAAAACAATGAACATTATGAAATGGTGGGCTTTTCTGAAGCAGCTGATGAAGTGGGTGGTGATTATTATGATACCTTTAGAATTGACGAGTTCAGGCTTGCTGTAGTCATAGGTGACGTATCAGGCAAGGGCACCTCAGCGGCATTCAATATGTCGCAAATGAAAGGGGTGTTTCACAGCCTGGCACAACTGGGGCTTGGGCCGCTTGAGTTTCTGGTCAGAGCTAACAATGCCCTGAGCGCCTGCCTTGAAAAAACATCGTTTATTACTGCTTCTTATTTTATTATTGACACTGCCGACCGCACGGTTGAGTTTGCCCGTGCAGGCCACTGCCCTACCCTGTACTACAACCACCTGAAAACAGAATCAATCTATTTTCGTAACAAAGGTTTAGGGCTGGGCATACTTAGAAACTCCAACTTTCATAAGTACGTACAAACCAACAAATTTTATTACCACTCTGGCGATGTGATTATGTTATACACTGATGGCATTACAGAGGCTAAAAATACAGAAGAAGAAGAGTTTGGTTATGACAGGCTACAGCAGGTGCTCATGGCCAATGTGCATAAAAACCCTGACGAGGTAAAATCTGCAATAATTAAAGCGCTCTTTGATTTTTGTGGTAACGAATCGCTTGACGACGACTATACCTTGCTCATTATTAAGTTTAAATAAAGCATGATTGATTAAAGTTGTAAAATACAACAGCGTTTATGACTGATATACAAAGCTCGACAGAAGAAGATAAATACCTGATACAAATTATTGGTGAGGTAGATGCCAGCTCGTCTATTCAGGTAGATGAGGCAATTTCTAAAGCTATTGAAGAAGGTTTTACTAAAATAATGGTTGACTGCGCCGCCTTGAACTACATCTCTTCGGCAGGGCTTGGTGTATTTATGTCATACATACAAGAATTTAACAGTAAAGGCATTGCGCTTGTGATCTATGGCCTGACAGAAAAGGTAGAAAACGTGTTTCAAATTCTGGGCCTTGACCAACTACTCAACATCGTAGAAACCAAAGAAGCGGCCAACGCAAAATTGAATGAAGTATAAGTTCAACGTGATATGCAGCAAAGACCAGTTGAAGGAGGTCCGCTTGTCGGTTTCCAGAATACTGCGTCAATACAGCATTTCGGAAGTTGAAATCAATGAACTGGTTTTGGCTGTAGATGAGGTATGCGCCAACCTGATTATACATTCACACCAGTGTAATGCCGATGAATTTTTTGAACTGACCATTTATGTGCAGAAGCAAACGGGCATCATCTTTGAATTTATTGACAGCGGCCAGGGCTTTAATATTGCTAAATACAAAGAGCCTTCAATTAACGATGTAATCAAAGAAAAGAAGAAAGGAGGTATTGGCCTGATGCTGGTACGCCGTATTATGGATAAGATCGAGTTTGAAGAGGTTAAAGGCAAGAATATTTACCGCCTGCACAAGTTTACCAAGCTTAGTTAGGCCTTTTGGCCCCCCTCAACAGCATACCTACCTGTAAATCAATGCTAATTTATATGCTGTATTTTTGAAATTGATTAAAATTGCGGTTCAGTAATGGTTCAGGTCAATATCAATCATCAACCATTTATTCATATGCATGCCTTTTACAGCAGGCACCCATTACTTACTAATTGCAAACCATATTATAAAACAGCTTTTTTCAGCCTTACACCATCATGAAACAATCTGCTTATTTACTGCTTCTATTTACCTTGCTAGCCGCTTGCACCACCAGCAATACCACCAGCACCAGTACACCCCCTACTGAGCCTGCCGCAGCAGCAAGCCCTTTGTTGTTTACGGTCAATAACCGGCCCATTTACAGTGATGAGTTTGTGTATGTGTTTAATAAGAACAATTACAACCGCGACAGTGTAGATACCGAACAGGCCATAAGAGATTACCTTGAGTTGTATAAGGTGTTTAAGCTTAAGGTTGAAGAGGCCTACGAACTGGGCCTTGACCAGGAAACAAGCTTTATTACTGAGTTTGAAGGGTACCGTAAACAACTGGTAAAGCCCTACCTGACTGAAACCAGTGTGAATGACAAACTGGTGCGTGAGGCCTACGACAGGATGAAGCAGGAAGTAAACGCCTCACATATTTTATTACGTGTTGACGAAGGGGCCCCAGCGCAAGATACATTACAGGCCTATAATAAAATTACGGCCATTGCCAACCAGGTTAAAGCTGGCCAGGATTTTGAGGCAGTGGCACAAAACGCTTCAGAAGACCCTTCAGCACGCCGCAACAAGGGCAACCTGGGCTATTTCAGTGCTTTGCAAATGGTATACCCTTTTGAGCAGGCCGCCTACCTCACACCTGTGGGCGAAGTATCAGCCCCAATCAGAACCCGCTTTGGCTACCACCTTGTGTATGTAAAAGACAGGCGCCCAAGCCGCGGCCAGGTGGTTGTATCACATATTATGGTCAGGGCTACTGAAGGCATGCCCGAAGAAGAGGCCCAGGCAGCGCAGAAAAAAATAGAAGAAATAGCCGAACAGTTGGGCCAGGGAGGCGACTGGAACGCGCTGTGCGATCAGTTTTCTGATGATTTAGGCTCTAAAAATAAAAACGGCCTGTTGCCTGCGTTTGGTACCGGGGGCATGCCCAGCGCATTTGAAGCAGCTGCCTTTGCCCTTGAAACGGTGGGCGACCTGTCAAAGCCCATACAAACCCCCTATGGCTGGCACATCATCAGGCTGGAAGAAAAAATTAAGCTGCAACCCTTTGAGCAGATGGAAAGCTCACTGAAGCGCCGCGTAGAGCGCGACGGCCGCTCGGCCATTAGCCAGAAGTACCTGTTTCAGCGCCTTATCAGAGAAAACAACCTTGAAGTAAACCAGGCCACAAAGGCAGAGGTAATTGACAGTGTTGTGGCGGTGTTTGCCACTGGCAACTGGAGCTACGACAAGCAGGCGCCTTTTACGCAAAAAGTACTGTTTACCATAGGCGGGCAGCCAACCACAGTAGAAGGCTTTTATGGTTTTGTTGAAGGCAAGCAAATACCGCAGAACGCCAGCACCCACCAAAAGTATGTAACGCAGCTATACAACGATTTTGAAAAGCAGCGCCTGCTTAAGTATGAAGAGGCGCATCTGGAAGAGAAATACGAAGATTTTAGGATGCT
>CAZXTW010000460.1:0-5583 GCA_964643525.1 uncultured Roseivirgaceae bacterium | reverse complement strand
AACGCCACTGGCGTTTTGTGAAGCTGCGCTAAAGCCCTGAATTTTTAAGCACAGAATAAATAAGCAGAAACCTGCATACACTGGCAGGCAGGCTGCAAAAAATTCTGCACCCTTGCAGGGGCTTAGGTTAACTATTGAGGTAAAATAATTAGATGTGCGCCTTTTCTATTTTATCTGCTTCCGGCTGCTCAGCAGGTGCTTCGCTGTAAGTAGGGCAATACTTATATGAGGCGCAAGATGTGGCTAATAATAAAAGCAAGGCAAAAGTAAGGGTAAATAGCTTTTTCATGGGTATAGTAATTTTCAGATCAACCAAAAGTGAATTGTACTTGATTTTAATGCACATTACAAATGTATATCATCAAATAGTTAAATAAATTCTCATAAAGGTTAAATACACACATGTGCATTGTCATGTATTAAGTTTAACTATTTGCAGTTCAAATAGCATTATAGGGGCTGTGGCTACACCTTATGGTATTTGTAATTAAGAAAGGTTGACCAGGTTAAGCCCAAAACTGTATATAATGCGCCAAAACCTTACAACAATAATACATGCCTCTGGCCCCTTCAGTAAAGAACATGCCATTGGGGCGGTTTGTTTGTGCACAGTATGAATTGATGGGTTACCTGCCGGTGCCTGCTTATAATATTAGGTAGGGGCGTATGATTTTAAAATTGCGTTTGGAAATGTAGTGGTAACACTCTACGTTTGTGTTTTCTGAATGATGCAGGTTAACCTGCTTTACGCAACAGTGGTAAATCAATTCAGTAGTTAAGAAATCGGGCTTTTAGGTAACAGAGTAGTTTTCACACATACGCGGGTAACTTCAACCTCACAACGCACGGGCTAAAGCAACAATGTTTATTGGTTTTTGTGTAGTTGCTAACCAGCAATGGTTTGCGCTTGCACTTTTTGCAATTTTGTGCCAATTTAGGATGTTGAACTGGCATGTTTTTATGTTGTGCTTAAAATACCTTAAAGCTGTTTTCTTAGATAATAGTCAGTGGCACAGTAATAAATAAGCCATTTAAAACATTGTTACATGTATAGTTGGGGCCTTAAATGCGCACCAGCCTGCTTTGACAACTTACGGGGTAATACCCAAAAATAAGGCAAGTAGCAATTGAAGTAATGCATATTATAGAATATAGGTTATAGATAAAAACTGA
Source organism: uncultured Roseivirgaceae bacterium (assembly GCA_964643525.1). GTDB lineage: Bacteria > Bacteroidota > Bacteroidia > Cytophagales > Cyclobacteriaceae > CAZXTW01. The sequence continues at coordinate 4,410 of CAZXTW010000460.1, read as the reverse complement.
TGAATTGCAACGTGATGTTGCTTTGAAGTACATTAAACTTATTGATATGAGGAAAGTCTTACTATTTGGTGTATTAGCAGTGTTGGCAGGCTGTGTTGTAGTTGTGCAGCGTGCCTTCAATGACGAATCTACCTCGTCGAACAAATCCACTGCCTTGACCGGAAAGGAGTGGTTTAAGAAGCGGCAGGAGCTTAAAAAAGCTTACCGCGATTTCCCTTATGCCAGGTTAGACCAGCCTGGTGAGTTTACCAAGTTGCACCGCGCCATCCGTACCCGTGCCGGTAAAGAAGGGCCAGAGTACGGTACTGGTGATGTGATGACCGAGCTGGGTAAAATGCGCCAGCAGCAGGCCAAAAGGCTGGGCAGCACAGAGCGCACCCAGGCGGCATTAGAGTTTATTGAGCGTGGCCCCGGTAATGTACCCGGCCGTACCAGAGGTATGCTTGTAATGCCTCAAGACCCCAGCGGCAACACCTGGCTGGCTGGCGCAGTGGGCGGTGGTGTATGGAAAACAACTGACGCAGGCCAAACCTGGGAAAATAAAACCGAAGGGATACCCAACCTGGCCATTAGCTGGCTGGATTATAGTGCTGCCGATCCTGATGTGATTTATGCAGCCACTGGTGAATCATTTGCTGGTGATGGTATTATGGGTAGCGGTTTATTTAAAAGTACCGATGGTGGTGAAAGCTGGACCCTGCTGCCCTCTACTACCAACGTAAGAGCTCTTGAAACAATTAACCGGGTGGTTGTAGACCCCAACGACCCTGATGTAGTGTTGATTTGTGGCCGCCAAAGTAATTTTGAGCGTGACCTGTTTGCTTCTGGCATCTTCCGCAGTACTGATGGTGGTGACACCTGGACGCAAACCTACGATGCCAGCAGCACTGTACAGCAAATTGTGTATACCCCAGGCGACTTTAACACCCAGTATGCTGCCGTTTTTGGTACGGGTGTAGTAAAATCAACCGATGGTGGTATTACCTGGACTGATGCCAGTGTTGGCCTGTTTCCTTCAGGTCGTTTAGAATTGGCTGTAGCCCCATCTGACCCCAACAGACTTTATGCTTCAGCCCAGGGCAATATTTCTGGCTCTGGAGGCTCTGATATGTACGTATCGTTTGATGCTGGTGCCAACTGGAGTGTAATGCTTGAAGAAGGTGACGGCGGCAATGCCGACCACCTGGGTGGCCAGGGAGGCTATGACAATACTATTGTAGTTAACCCCTTTAATGAAGATATTGTATATGCCGCAGGTGTAAACGTGTGGAAGTTTGAAGTTTCTGAAGGTACTGCCACTGGTGTGCCTTTGCTGAAAAGCGTTGATACTGTAGGCACAGGCAGCTTTTTAGGTTTTGTAAACTTTGGCGCAGGCTTTTTTGGCGGCCAGGTTGATTTTGGTAATGCCGATGAAAGCGAGTTTGTATCTGTAGAGGTACGCTTTGGTCCTGGCATTTCACAAAAAGCTCACCGCTTTACCGTAGGTGGCCAGGGTGCTGGTGTGCCCCCTACCGGTTATATTTATCAGGACTATGTAGATGTACCTTTTGAGGTATGGGATATTGAAAACAACAGGCAGCTGATGGTGTCGTTCCGTGACCAACAGGATAATGGCACTTTTGAGCTGATAGAGCAAAACACCGCTGGCGATGGCACTACCCACAGCCGTGAGTACGTATTTATACAGGCTGTTGAATATTCTGAAACCCCAGACGCCAACATTGCACAAGATGGTAGCGCCAATACTGGTCAGGAGTACAAGCAACTGTACTTTTTCTGGCCTGTACTGGCCGATGGTGGCACGTTTGACGGTGCTAACCTGCCAGAAGCAACTATGACGTTTGATTATGGCACCATTGATGCCCAACAGCGTGTAACTACCAATATTTCTGATGCGTATTTTGACTTCTCTGAACGCAATACTTTCAGCAACCAGGAGTTTGAATCGCAAGTAGGTGGCGTACACCCTGACCACCACAACCTGGTGGCTATTATTGATGACGAGGCTGCCCAGACCTTCAGAATATTGAATGCCAATGATGGTGGTGTTTATATTACAGAGTCAAGCACCGACCCTGGCTTTGCTGATGGTTCATTTATTTTTGCTGGTGCTGGTTACAATTCCAGCCAGTTTTATGGTGCTGACAAGCGCCCAGGTACCAACCAGTATATTGGTGGTATGCAGGATAACTCAACCTGGTTTACGCCAGATGGTTTTGATGCCAATGCCAACACTCCTTATAAGTTTGCTATGGGTGGTGACGGTTTTGAGGCAGTATGGAACCGTGCCGACCCCAATAAGATGATCGGCTCAATTCAGTTTAACTCGTTCCGCCGTTCGTTAGATGGTGGCCAGACGTTTTCTGCCGCTACTTCAGGCCTGGCAGATGTGGGCAGTGGTAGTGCACCGTTTGTATCAAGGCTTTCTGATGACCCTGAAGATCCAGATAGACTGTATGCCATTGGTGTTAGCGGGGTTTGGATTTCTGAAGACTTTGGTGGTTCATGGAACCTGACTGCCATTACTGAAGACTATGCCCTTGAGCCCCGCCAGGAGGTGAAGCCCTCTTTGGCCAACTCGCAAATTGTATGGGCTGGTGGTGCCATGGAAGAAAACAGCAAGCTGCATGTCTCTACTGATAGGGGTGAAACCTTTACCGCAGTTAATAATTACGACCTGGTAACCTTAGGTACCATATCTGGCCTGGCTACCCACCCCACAGATGAGAATGTTGCCTTTGCTACCTTCTCATTTAAAGGTGCCCCAAAAATTTTACGTACCAATGACCTGGGCCAAACCTGGGAAGATATTACTGGCTTTGGTACTGATAATGTAAGTAGCAACGGCTACCCTGATATTGCCACCTTCTGTGTGCTGGTGCTGCCCTTCCAGGATCAAACCATCTGGGCAGGTACTGACCTGGGCATTATGGAAAGTACCGACAACGGTGCTACCTGGCACTTGCTTGACTGCAACCTGCCTGCTACCTCTGTCTGGGACCTGAAAATGGAAGACAACCAGGTGGTAGTGGCTACGCACGGCCGCGGCATCTGGACGGTTACTTTTGACGATGTGGCCGCTGCCCCCGCTGTATTGCGTGTGTTTACCAGGGTTGATAAAGACCTGGGCATTGAGGCTTCATTCCTGAATGATTATGACTCAGTAGTGGTATTGATTGACGGTACGCCTATTGGTACACTGTACGATGTAACTGCCGGCAGGGTAAATATTACCACCAACTTTAGCACCGAGGGTGAACTGTCAGTACAAATGAATGCCTACTTAGGTGGCGTGCTGTTGCCTTCAAATACATTGGTTGGCCAGTACATTCAACTGGGTGATGTAAGCGCTAAGTACTCAACTGACTTTAACGATAGCCCTACTGCTGATTTCATTGGCTCTGGCTTCTCGTATGAAACACCTACCAGCTTCTTAGACCCTGCCCTGCACTCTGAGCACAATTACCTGTCAAGCATAAACGATACCTGGATGCTGCGCACCCCTATTGTGGTAGATAATGACACGGCAATTGTTACCTACAGAGATGTGGCTATTGTTGAACCTGGCGAGGATGGCTCAGAGTTTGGTGAAACGGCCTTTTACGATTATGTAGTTGTTGAAGGTACCAAAGACGGTGTAAACTGGACGCCCCTGGCCCCCGGTTATGATGCAAACGCCGACCCTGACTGGCTAAGCACCTGGAACAGCAACCGCTCTGGCAGAAGGCAGCTGTTTGTTGACCAGTCAATCAACCTGTTAGATACCTACAATACTGGCGATACCATTCTGATTCGCTTTAGGTTATTCTCTGACGGTGGTACTGAAGGCTGGGGCTGGGCCGTTGATGACCTGAACGTACAGGTAATACCTGACGAGGTTACTGGCTTTGAAGATGATGTGCTGAACAACCAGCTGGCATTAAAGGTATTCCCTGTGCCGGTTACCAGCCAAAGCACCATACAGTTTAACCTGCCCGTACCTGGCGAGGTGAACATCCGCCTGTTAACGGTAAGCGGCCAAACTGTAGAACAGATTAGCCTGGGCCGCCAGCCACAAGGCCAAAACAGCGTACAATGGCAAAGCAACCTGGCCCCCGGTATTTACCTGGTAAGCCTTGAAACACAAGCTGGCATTAAAACGCAAAGAGTTTACGTACAATAGGCTGCCAAAAGCCCATTGCACAATAACATAGCAAAAGGCCGCCCTGGGTAACCGGGGCGGCCTTTTAGGTTATATAGGGTTGATGCTTTTGTGTATGTTGGCTTCTATGTTGCTCTAGCACAACTAGAATAAAAAGTACAGCTGGGCAAAGCCAGCGGCGCAGCCTAAAAAGGCACCGACTAGTATAAGCTTCAGTTCATCTTCCTGAAATACGGGCCTTAAAAACCCGGTAAACTGTACTGGCGGCA
>CAZXTW010000459.1:0-5583 GCA_964643525.1 uncultured Roseivirgaceae bacterium | reverse complement strand
TCCCACCCCAGGTTATCTAAAAAGCTGCGCTTGCGTTTTACCTCACTGCCCAGCTGGTTCAGGCGGGTAATCATACCGCTTTTTACTGCATAGGCTGAGCTTAACTCGTTATTCTTTTGACTGTACTGAAAGTTCAGCACAAAATTAATGAGCAGCACCACAAACAGCAGCCCCAGCACCGCCTTAAAGGCAAACCTGAAAATGCGCTTTTGCTCCCACTCGTCTTTGTCGTGCAGCTGGGCTGGTACGGCTTCCATCTGGGCCGGCTGCCCAGGCAAAAAAGCCTGTAGTGCAGCCGCATAGGCCAGCCCCATAGTGGCGGGTACGCGTTCATCGCCAATAAACAGCGAGGCATCATTGGGCGTAACCTCCTTTCCAAATTCTATCAGTATGTTCTCTTCAGTAACTAACAGGTAACCATCTACCAGCACCTGGGTGGCCTCGGTCGCTTCCATAAAAGGCACCAGGGCCATAAAGCCAAAGGGGCCCAGGCTAATGCCTGCGGTATGTATGCCATGCTTTTGCAGGGTGGCCAGAGCCTGCTCAATAATACTTTTACGCACCACACTTACTACCTGCCCACCGCCGCTGGGCACTGATTGTACGTAAAAGTCATCTGGCTTAGCGTTGGGTATGGCACGTTGCAGCAGGCGTTCTTTACTTAAGTTGCCAGGTATGTCAATGGCCTTGTGCAGTACCCCCTTGCCATCAAGCACAATATAATACGGCGTATCGTCATTAGTTAGCTGCTGCAGCGAGGGCAGATCGGCCACATCAGGGTACTGGTCAACAATAGTTACCAGGCCCTTATGCTGCTGCAACACCAGCAGGCTTACGGCCCAGCTGTTGTCGGGCTGCAACCTGATGCGAATGCCGCCGGCAGTTTTCAGGTTTATGACACGCTTTTTAAGGCCTTGCAACATGCTAGTATACTATTGTGGGCTTAATAAACACAATCAACTGGTCTTTGCGGTCGGTTTTGGTACGTGAGCTGAATATCCATTTCAGCACCGGTAAGCGCGACAGCAGGGGCAGGCCCGAACTGGTTTCAGACTTGTTGGTTTCTTCCAGGCCGCCCAGTACTATCATTTCATTATTACGCACCCTTATTTTAGAGGTAAACTGCCGGGTGCTGCTGCCGGGTGGTGCCCCTTGTATTTCTGGGGCTATAAAGTCGCTAAACTCAGTGTCTATGCTCAGGGTAATGTGCTCATTGCCAGATACAAAGGGGGTTATCTTTACTGAAAGGTTGGCTTCTACCGAGTTAAAGCGGGGCGTTATGGTAGTAATGGGGTTAACACCACCGGTTATGTTCTGGGTTTGTTCCAGGTAAAACACACGCTCGCCAATAATCAGGTTGGCCTCAGAGCCGTTCAGGGTACTCAGGCTGGGGGTGCTGCGCAGATTGAGCTGGTTGTTGTCTTCAAGGGCCTGCAGGTTGGCATAAAACTGCGGCGTAACCTGCCCCAGGTTTACAATGCCACGGCTGTTCAGGTCGCTCAAAAAGTTGTTGATAGAGGACGAACTGAGCGTCATGTCAATACCGGGAAACACGCTGCCCCTTGTGGCCGGTACTGAGTCAGGGTTCAACAAAAAGCTCAGCCCGGTTTGCAGGGTAAAGCCCTTGCGTGTTTCAGCCACAATAACCTCTATGGTAATATTGGGTACAGGCTCGTCAATGGCTGTTATAAAGGCCTTGACCTCTTCAATTTTAGAGGTGCCCCCGCTCAAAATAAGGCTGTTCAGCTCATTGAATTCTTTAATATCAAGGCCGGCTTGAATGTCTTGCGGTATCAGCTCGGTTATATTCTCGACTGACCTGAACTGCAACTTTACCAGCTGGGTTTGCCTAAAGCCCTCCTGCTTGCTATCTGCAATGAGGTATACGCCCTGGCTCACATGGTAGGTATGCTCGCTGCCCAGCATCAGGGTGGCAATCAGCTCGTCAAACTTGAGGCCGCTGGCCTTAATGGTACTTTGCTCTTGCGGCTCAGTAAAAAACAGGTAACTGATGTTTAGCTGGTCGGCCGCCTGCCTTATTATTTCGCCAATGGGGGCGTTCAGGGCGTCAATAGTCAACAGAGTATCGCGCCCGTTAAACGTTTTGTCAATAAACACCTCGGCAGTACCAGCGTTGTTGCGTATGGGCTGGCGGTTGTTGCGGGGGTTATTGCGCGGGTTGTTTCTGGGGTTGTTGGGGGTGGCAATATTAGGGTCGGGCGGAACGTCAAGGCTGAGCACAAAAAAGCCTGACTGGTCTTGCTCAAACAGCATGCCATTGCTAAAGGCCAGTTTTTCAATGGCTTCTTTAAAGGGCATGTTTTGTATGTAGCCGCTCACGGTGCGGAATTCCATACCGGGTGCCAACACTACGTTCTTACCGCTTTTTTGTGTTACCTGCCGGGCAAAGATGGTCAGGCTGTCACGCTGCAGGTTTACCGTTAGCAGGTCGTCTTGCGGCTGATAAGTAATATTGAGCTGCTTTTCAACATAAGGCTGTGGCGGCGGCGGGGCCACTGCAGTGAATGACATGATGCTGTTCAAAAACCTGATGTCAAGGTTATACTCCCGGCATAAAAACACAATAATGTCTTTAACCGGCACATTGGTAAAGTTGTTGGTTATGGTTACCTGTATGTTGGGGGCAATGGTTACGTTCAGGGCATGTGTTTCTGCCAGGCCACGCAGCAGGTCTTGAACGGGGGCGTTTACTACTGAAAAATCGGCCTCTTCGTTCAGGCCGGGTGCCAGGCTATCAGCCAGGGCATTAAGCTGCTGCTCAATGAGCTGCAGGCGGTTGTTGTTTTGTGCGGCCACAGGGCCTGCCCACAACAGCATAAGCACCAACGGCAGCCAGGCGCAGGTATAAAAAACAGCAGGTAGCTGCCTACGCATTAAAAAGTAGTGAATAAATTTCTTCAATGCTAGTTTCTCCTTTCTCGAATAACTCAAAGGCATTTTCAGCCAGTGATTTAATGTTGCGTTGGTTCAGGTGGTCTTTCACTTCAAGGTCAGTGCGCTTAATCATATCGGCCAGCTGGGCATCTATTGGTATTACCTCATATACAGCCTTGCGGCCCCGGTACCCGGTATGGTAGCATTGGTTGCAGCCAACAGGCCGCCAATGCCGGGTTACCGGGCGGTAAGGGGTAAAGTTTTTTGGGTATAGGGCGGTATCAAACGGCTCTGGCTGCTTGCAGTGAGGGCACAGGCGGCGCAGCAGGCGTTGTGCCACTGTGGTGTTGAGTGTACTGGCCAGCAGGTAGGGCGGCACTTTCATATCTACCAGGCGCGATACCGTGCCCCAGGCCGAGTTGGTATGTATGGTACTTAGCACCAGGTGGCCCGTTAGTGCAGCGCGCACAGCCATGTTGGCCGTATCGGTATCGCGTATCTCACCCACCATAATTATGTCGGGGTCTTGCCTCAAAAAAGTACGCAGGGCCCGGGCAAAGTCCAGGCCAATAGCCTCTTTCAGCTGTACCTGGTTAATGCCTTCCAGGGTATACTCAATGGGGTCTTCAATGGTTAAAATATTACTGGCCTCATCATTGAGCAGCTTCAGGGTAGCATACAGGGTGGTAGTTTTACCCGAGCCTGTGGGGCCGCTAATAAGCAGTATGCCGTTGGGCTGCCGCACCCCTTCCAGATAGTTGGCCAGGTCAAATTCAGAGAAGCCCAGCTGTTTAATATCAATTTCGCTGGCATCGCTGCCCAGCAAACGCATCACAATCTTTTCGCCATGCAGGGTGGGCAGTATAGATACCCTGATGTCAAACTTATAACCCTCTTGCTGGTAAAAAATGCGGCCATCTTGCGGCAGCCGTTTTTCGGCAATGTCAAGGTGGCTCATGATTTTGATCTTATTCACCAACGAGGGGTACTCGTCATTGTTCAGCACAAAACGCTCAACCAGCTGCCCGTCAATGCGCATGCGTATGCGGCATTTCTCTTCGTAGGTTTCAATATGTATGTCAGAGCTGTTCAGGTCTTTGGCTTCGGCAATGAGCTGCACCACAAAGGCCTCGCTGTTTACGTCTAATGTACCACTGGTTTTTCTGCTCTTTTTGGTTTGCTTCAGGTAAAAGCGGTTCAGCGTTTGCTCTACCTGGGTGCTTGGCAGGGGGTGCACGTTTACCTGCTTGCCAAACAGTATTTCCAGCTCGTCGCGGGTCTCGTCTACTGCCACAGCCTCGTCAATATAGCAGGCAAACAGGCTATCGGTTACCTCTGTGGGTATAATGCGGTAATGCCAGGCCTGCTCAGTAGTAATGGCCTGCATTACTTCTGTTGAGAGGGTTATATGTTCAGTAGTATCCAAACGGGTTATCTTATGGGTTGCGAGGTAGTGTTCTGGTTAAAGCAGTGACTGTAAAAGCAATAGCAGGGCTGTATCATCATAGCGGCCAAATGCAGGCAAAATATACGGCATAAAGAGTACAAATATATAAAACAGCGCCTGAAAACCGGCCAGCGGAATTTTGTTGCTGCCCCCATAAGCCTTGTACCGAGCAAGCAACATATGCAAAAGCAGGGCAAGCACAAGGCTGCCTACATGAAAGCACATAAAGTTTACCGGCGAGAAGCCCACAGCCAGCAGCACCCAAAACAACAAATCGCCCAGCCCAAAGTAGCCTGCCAGCGGGTTAACCCGCTTTTTATGGCGTAACCATAAAAACAGGGTAATGCTTATTAACTGGAAGCTCAACAGCATGGCATTCACCAGCACATAGGTGCCCAATTGTGGCCAGCTAACCAGCATGGTAGCCCTGATGATGATAAACACCAGCAGAAAGGGGTACAGCACCCAGCTAATGGCCCTGTACTGCCAGTCTTGATACACCAGGTAGCCCAGGGCAAGTGCAATTATGAGGTCAATACCATAACCGGGCATAGCAGTGTGGGCGCGGCCAGGTTAATCAGTCACGACCTCTGTCAGGGCCTTGTCCTGGTTAATTTCCCAAACGTTAAACTGCCCATCGCCATCAAAATCAACCACCGCGGTGGCTCTGGCCAGGAAGCTGTTCTGGCCTACCTCTACAATTTCTATGCGGTAGTTGGCTGTGCCAGTGCCATCTTCACTTACCAGGGCCTCTTGCTCAAAACCAATGGCGGTCAGGTTGTCAGAATAGCGCGATCGCTCCATAAAATGCACTTTTTGCAAGCCGTGCAGGTGTTCAAGGGCAATTTTAGCTTCGGTAGATTTGGCACTGGTAATAAGCGGCATCAATACTGGCAGGGCCAGCAGGGTTAGTATGCCTACAATAACCAACACTACTAAAAGTTCTGAGAGCGTAAAGCCCTGCAGTTTTGAGTTTAAAAAGATTTTTTTCATGACAAGACTAATTTGCTTGATTTACAAAATTAGCAATTCAGCCATACATTGGGTAATGATGGCTGTATAAAAAAGTTAACTCAACCTGTATTAGGCATTGAAGCCGCCGGGCAGCCATGATGGTTAGTGGCATCAGCAGCCGCCCAGCAGGCCTGTGGTATTAGTCTTTGTTGTGGCCAAAGTAATAAGCCAGCCCCAGGGTAGCACTAAATACATCAGTATCAAAAAAGCCACCGCCAAGGCTGACA
>CAZXTW010000458.1:3998-5600 GCA_964643525.1 uncultured Roseivirgaceae bacterium | reverse complement strand
CGTAGAGGTGGGCTATGGCAACCCTGACCATAATGCCTACCTTGAGCCTGCAGCGGGCCTAAGCCCTGCTACCTGCTCTGAGCAGATACGCCGCTACAGAGGGGTGAGAACCATTGAGCTAGTGACTGATGGAGGTGAAGCTACTGTAACCGATGTTGATGATACCCACTACATTCAAGACCCAGTACAGTACACTGCCTTTGCCTCGCAATGGCTGCAGTACAGCTGTGCCGATAACCCTGGGCAGCTACGCATTGTTGATAACCTGATTGACAGCCCCGGCGGCCTGGGCGCTTTGGCCGATACCATTAACAACAACAACCTGCTTACCATTACCGTAGGGCCAGATTATAGTATGGCCAATGCACGCTTTTGGGTGGCAAAGAAGAAGGAAGGCGTAGACCGCGACGCGTTAAACTGGACGGAGGTACTGAACCCCACCAACTACCGTATTGAAAACTGGTACCATGCCGCTTACGGCACCGCCCCGGCTTATGCTGATAGTGTGGACTGGAGTTATGGCGATTGGCTGCTGCGTGCAGAGCATTTTTGTGTGAGAGATACCGCAAGGGAAGAAATGGATTTACTGCTGCTTGACTATGGCTTGAAGGCCGTAAACAACCTGGGTAAACAAAAGCACTATGACCCTGCCCTGGGGGCCGACTTTTTAGATGTTGACAGGCCCAATATGATTGTAGTGCCAGGCTGGGACATCAACACGGTCAATAACCTGAAGCGCGAAGACCTGATTGCCCGTTATGGTGGCAACAAAACACAACTGTGGGAACACTGGACGACCGGCACCACAACCGGCAGCGAGCATAACCTGTTGGTTTGGCAGGCCACCCAGTTTGCTGATGCCGTATTGCCCACCATGGAGCCGGTCATGACGGGTACCTACCCGGTGGGCATTCCTTTCCGTCTGGAAAACGGCGATATGCTCACGCATCCTGTATCGCCCACTGGCCCCTTAAGTAGCATTTTCGCGACTGATTTAACCAATTACCTGACCGTTTATGATCAGGAAGAGGTGCGGATTATTCTTGAGGGCCACTCGGTTATGTTTTTGCCAGCCATTGCTGCGGTCATTGCCGGGGGCTATGGGCACCCGGTTGATGTGGCCGAAACACCTGCTACAGAAGCTGCCCTGCCAGATTTTAGAATTGTACTGACAGACCCCGTCATACCTGACAGTAAGGTGCTGCCCGTGGCCAATGCCGTTGCTACCCTAAATGATTTTGCCAATGTGGCCATACTCACCTTTAAACAAAACAATTTTGAAGCCATACTATACCCGGGCCCGGTTACACCCACCCGTGAAGATACCGTGTACTCGTATACCGTTTTCAGCAGGCTTGACCCGTTAACCACCGTACTGCCAGAGTTTGAAACAAGAAACAGCCTGGCCACCTATTATTACCTGTACAGCAATACCACCATAGAGCATACCACCTATTGCAGCGATGAGCCTGGGCTTGACCCGCTGAAAATCATTGGTGTTGACGGCAGCACGCCCTGTTACAACACCGGGTTTCTGGCCCCGGTAGCCAGCAACTGCTTTTCTGTTGACAGGGCCCTGTACCGCAGTTGGCGCAACTTGAG
>CAZXTW010000458.1:0-3980 GCA_964643525.1 uncultured Roseivirgaceae bacterium | reverse complement strand
TTTAGAAAAGGCTATCAGTTTGGCAGCCAGCTGTACCCATTTAACTCCTTCATATTAGGGCAGCCACCCATACGGCTCAGGCTGTTAGATAGCCCTATACTCAATTTAGATGAGATCTACTTCCTGAATGTGCTTGACGATAATTAACTGCACACTTACCGGGAGGGCTTCTGCCCGCTTGAAGCCCTCCCTCCATTTCTGCTTCACACACCTATACAGTCTGTCTTTACCAAACCATTCTATTCATGAATAGAAACGCCCTTTATCTCTCAATTGCCCTCACACTGTTATGCTTGCAGGGGGCCAAAACCATGTATGCTCAGCACATGTGTGGCACGATGGACCGTTACAGCGACAACTATCTTCATGAAACCGGGCTCGAGTATAGTCAGGAGCAGCTGGAGCAGCTTTATAAAAAGAAGATTTCACGAAATGAGTTGATGCGTGTGAATAGTGGCGACCCCATTATTATACCTACGGTGGTTCATCTGGTTTCCTGGTATGAAGGTGGGGGCATATCAAAAGAGCGAATTATTCAACAGATAGAGGTGATAAACCAGGCCTTTACCAATACCCATGAATCATTTACTGATACGCCTGGGCCATTTGCGGCCCTGGCAGGCACTTATAACATTAAGCTGGTACTCACACCCTGGCAAGATAATGACGGCAACTGGCATGAGCCCATTACCATCACTGAAGCACCTGATGAATTTAAGGACGGGTTTGATTCAGATGATAAGGTAAAGTTCACTGATTCTGGTGGGCATGATGCGGTGAACCCGGCCGAGTACCTCAACATTTGGGTATGTCGTATCAAAAAAGAGATAGAAGGCTACTCTTCTTTTCCTTTTGATTTACCTAAAACCCAAGGGGTGGTAATGGGAAGCAGGTGGATATTTGACCCTTCTCCAAGTTTAGTTTATGGCAATCCGGGCATGGGCATTGTACATGAGCTGGGCCATTTTTTTAACCTGAGGCATATCTGGGGTGATGAGCATTGTGGTGATGACTTGGTAGATGATACCCCCCAGCAAGAGTCTCTGAGCACGTATTATTTTTGCCCCTCCTTTCCGTATAAGGTAGGCGAGTGTGAACAGACCTCCCCACATGGCCGCATGTTTGTGAACCATATGGATTATGGCCAAGGAGAATGCAGAACCATGTATACACGTGGCCAGGTTGAGCGTTCGTACAGGTTATTTCAACCTGATAACATATATGAGCCTTTTCTTACATCGGGCTTTCTGGCCCAATATAACCCTAACGATAAGAATAGTTGTGACTGTCCGCTGGTAGAAGCTCCCCATGTCACTTCAGCTGACTTTAACTCTGTAAGTTTGGCCTGGTTGCCAGACCCGAATAATGCCAAAGAGTATGAGGTAAGGTACAGAAATGCCATTGGCGGGGCATGGGCTACGTTTACACACACAGCCAACAATAGCGTGAAAGTGACAGGACTGGACAGGAGGCAGGTTTACCTGTTTCAAATAAGGGCAAAATGCCTCACCACGGGGTTATACACCCAGTGGAGAAGCCTCAAGGCTTTTACCAGTATTGATACAAGTTCTCCTTGCCCACACCTTAAGGCAACTTTTACAGTAAGCCCCACATCAGCAACTTTTCATATCACCAACTACCACAATGCAAAGGTTGAAACGATTGTTAGCATTCAAAACATGGATACGGAAGATCAGGTAGTCAAGAAATTAATTGTAGATGCGGCAGACTTTACCTTAACAGGCTTAGAGCCTGAAACCAACTATCGGGTCATAGTTTACAATATATGTATTGATGAAGATAACCCTTCAGGAACAATATACAATTTTAAAACGCAAGGGTGCGAAGCACCAGATTTTACCGACCATACCATCACAAGCCTAACATCAGCGCAGTTAACCTGGTCAGTAGCAGGGGGGGTCACTGATTATGATGTAAAAGTTTACCCTACCGCCACCCCTGCTGCTGTAACCAGCTACACAAATATTACCCCCCCTTATACGCTAACCGGGCTCACACCGGGCACTGCTTATACATGGGAGGTAAAGGCCAACTGCCCTTTTGGTACCAGTGACTGGAAGGTGAGCACCCTTTATACCTATATCTGTAACCCGCCATCTGCGCTCACGGTTACGCACCTTAGTGATACTGAATTAGAAGTTAACTGGCTGGGGTCAACAGCTACTGACTTAGTGGCACATACTATTTATTTAAAAGAGGTGGGCAGAGACGCACTGCAAACGGTTAATGTTGATGCAGGTACCAACACGCATACCTTTACTGGCCTGCGCAAAGGGCAGGAATATGAAATCAGGCTGGAGGCCAAATGCAGCACTGGCAATAGTAAGTCACAAGATTTATCGCAGGTATTCTTTATGGGAGGTTGCGGGCCCTTGGCAGGTACTTTTGATGATGGCACCCCCTCTACAGTAAAATTTTACTATGGTGAGGTACCAGTCAATGCCACTGTAGACCTGCGGTGGCGCAAAGCAAGTACCAGCACCTGGGCTGATGAATTGCATGATGCCGCCCCCTGGCAATCTGGCTTTGGCACTGTTTTTAACCTGGATGCAGGCGAGACGTATGACGTAGAGGCCAGGCTGAACTGCCCCAATGGGATAACAACAGGCTATGTAGGGTTCTCTTATTCACTGGCAGCTTGCCCGGTAGTTACTGAAATACGGATAGAGCTTGATATAGATATGCCAAGCCCGGACGAGGTTTTTCTTGACTGGGAGTTTGGTGATGGAGTTCCGGACCAATACCAGGTATTAATCATTGATCAAACCCTTGTTGATACACTCGTGAATGATGTACTTGAAGGTTCTGATTTTGGCGATTATATATTGCCGGTAACAAACCCCACGCATACCCATAAGGTAGAAATTACCAGTATCTGTAATGGGGTGTTGGGGGGGGCATTAGCACAAGTTTTTGTGCCTGCCTCATTGCCCAGCGCACTACCGCCAGCCGAAGAGGTGCTGGAGCTGAGCCCCAATCCGGTAGACAACATCCTTGTGCTTGCCCCGCACGAAGACCTCAATGAGGGTGAGGCTACAGTACAGATACTCAATGCAGATGGGGTCTTGTTAAAAACATTTCATTTCTCCCAACAGGCAGAAAACTACCAGGTTAATGTGCTGGGCCTGGGCAAGGGGCTTTACTTCGTCCACTACCGCCAAAATGATGTTGTGGTTACCCGGAAAATTATCGTCAACTAATGAAACCAATTACCTGTTGGGTACGGGCCCTATTGATGTTGTGTTGGCTCATTGCGTTCAGCATTGAGGCGCAGGCCCAGGGGCATTGTGCCACGGCCAAGCTTACTGAGCTGCTTGAGTCTGGCAACCCAGCAATAGTCAGCCGCACCCAAAGGCTAGAGGCATTTACCCAAAAGCGGCTCATGCTGTTGGCCAACCGCATAGCAACGCACAGTGCTGATACGGTAATTATACCCATTGTATTTCATGTGGTGCACAATAGTACAGTGCCAGTTCAAAATGTTTCTGATATAGATATCTTACTACAGGTTGAAAGGCTAAACCGTGCATTTTATAGCGCCAATGTAAACGATCCTACCATTCCGCTTGTATTTCGCTTACGCAGTGCAAAGCTCAACATCAAGTTTGTACTCACACCCTGGCAGGATGATGCGGGCAACTGGCACCCGCCCATTACCAGAACTGCTATTACCTCTGGTGATCCTTTTACTTCTTCTGCCCAGATCAATAGTGTCAAAACCAACCCGGCACCAGTTAACCCGGCCGAGTATGTGAATGTCTGGGTAGCCAACCTTGGAGATGATCTTTTAGGCAAGGCCGACTTTCCGGGCGGGCGGCCAGCTACTGATGGCATTGTAATAGATTACCGCACGCTCAACACTGCAAGTTACAAATATGGGCAAGGCACTACCCTGGTGCATGAAATGGGCCACTTTTTTAACCTATTCCACATCTGGGGCGATAAAGAATGTGGCGATG
>CAZXTW010000457.1:0-5623 GCA_964643525.1 uncultured Roseivirgaceae bacterium | reverse complement strand
TAACACTCTTTCCCCTTCATAAAGCCCCTTTTCAGGTATGCCTAACGAGACGATGCGTATCAGGCGGTTATTGCCTGTTTGGTCTGGGTTGCCCTCATGCTCATACTTGAACACGCCTGGGGTAAACTCCGTAGCATTCATACACATTAGGCGTGCAGCTATATAAACTTTTTCAGCCAGGTTGTTGGGGGTAGTGCCATTGGCTATCACGTAATCTCTCCCTGAATGGGGGCTGTTATAGCGTCTTTCCAGAATATGGCCACTGATGGGCTCATAGGTGCTTTCATTGAGCGAGATATGGTTTATTATTTCTTCCACATCTATCAACTCAATGGTAATCATTGCCTCGCTTGTTGCCTGGTCGTCATTTACTGAAACAACTAAGGTGAAAGAAGGTGTCTGCTCAAAATCAAGCAATTCATTTGAAGCAACTGTTATGTCGCCCGTTGCGGGGTTGATGCCAAAGGCACCTGAAGTATTGCCACTTTCAATACGGTAGGTCACAGCATCCTGGTCAGGGTCTATAGCAACCACAGTGCCAACCCTTGTTTCAACTTCAGCATGCTCCACAACAGAAAAGCTCTGGTCGTGAACAACAGGGGCATTATTCAATACAACTTCTTCATGGGTACATGAGAACAACACTACCATCATTCCCAGAAATGGAGTTTTTAACCGTTTCATATTTTCCTTATTAAGGTTGTTTTAGCTAATTGGTACCAGGGCATATGGAATACTTACAAAGCATTAAATTATTTTTTGAGCCAGGTTAAAATGGCTTGGTTTCATCTGGCAGCTCTTGCTGTATCCAATGGCCACAGTCAAGGCTGATTGTTGCTACTTGAGGCACAAAGGTTGAGAGGCCCTCAAACTTAGGGATGTTATCATGGTTGCCATAAATCATCAGCGCTGGCTG
Source organism: uncultured Roseivirgaceae bacterium (assembly GCA_964643525.1). GTDB lineage: Bacteria > Bacteroidota > Bacteroidia > Cytophagales > Cyclobacteriaceae > CAZXTW01. The sequence continues at coordinate 4,707 of CAZXTW010000457.1, read as the reverse complement.
CTGAATAACGGGGTTGGCATTGGCCAACAGGTGCCAGTTGCGGTCAAGGTTTCTGTACCAGTTAATGCTGCCTGTAAACCCTGTTGCTTCAAAGGCGCTGACAAATACCGCCAGCTCATTTTCGTTCATTACAGGCTCGCCCAGGGGCGTTTCTGCCTGTGCCAGGTTGATCATGGCCATGCCTGGTTCAGGGGCCTGGGCAGGAAGGTGCTTGCGGAAGAGGTTCCGCAGAAATTGGTGGGCATTGGCATCCAATATGGCATCTGCTACGCCGGGCTGCCTGTTAAAGTGTACAAAATAATAGTCTGCCCCTAAAAACTCCTCCATGAACTCTATCCACGGCTTCTCACCGCGTACCTGGTAAGGCACCGCCAGGGCTATCAATCTATTGACACGGGTTGGGTGCAGCAACGCCAGCCACCAGGTAACCATGGCCCCCCAGTCATGGCCTATAAAGGTGGCCTGCTGGTAGCCAAAATGGTCAAGTAACGCAATCAGGTCACCGGTTAAGTGCTCAATATCATAGCTGGTTACTTCTGCCGGGCATGATGATTGGCCATACCCTCGTTGATTGGGCACAATTACATGGTAGCCGGCATCAGCTAGGGCAGGCACCTGGTGGCGCCATGAATAGGCATTTTCAGGCCACCCATGGCAGAGCACTATGGGGTTGCCTGCATTTTGTTGGCCAGCTTCAAAAACTTCCAGTTCAATTCCGTTTACAGGAATTAGGGTAGGCTTGGGCAATTCAGGTGTTGAGTGCATTACGTCTGTCATAGTCTTCTGTGTTCAAAAGTTCAATACAAACGTAATGGCGGGCTGTGACAGCCCTATGGCAAGGGTTGGTTTGGGCTAATGATATTTGTCAAAATATTCCTGCAAAGTGAGGTTATGAGGCTCAAACGTATCAGTTAATAGCACCATGCTTTTGATTCTGTCTGGCCTGAAAAACCGAAAGCCTTCTCGCAGGCGGCACCAGGCAATCAAATACCAGTATTCACCACTCACTATGGCAAACGGCTCTATCAACCTTGTGGTCATGGTGCCCTCTTTATTCACATAATCTATTTTAACCAGGTGGTAGTTGGTAAGTGCATATTGCAGGTCAGATAAGTTGCTGCTACTGCGCGCCTGTTTTAATGCCTCGTCGTATTGCGTTCTGCTGGTAAGCAGGTTGGCTTTGTCTTGAATGGCATACCTCAAAACAGATTTCACTTTGTCTATGGCTTCAGCGTAATCGTGCACAAAGGAGGCATCTTTGTTTTTCAGTACCAGCTGCTCTGCCAGTATGAGGGCGTTGGCCTGTTGTTCAGTAAACATCACGGGTGGTATTCTATAGCCCTCTATTAACCTGTAGCCTTTGCCTTCTTCAGTAGCAATGGGCACACCGGCCTGCTCTAGTGCTTTAATGTCTCTGTAAATCGTGCGTTTGCTCACGGCAAACTTCTCAGCTAGCGCCGCAGCCGTCAAAAGCCGTTTGGTTTGCAGCTGAGTCAGTATGGCCGTCAGCCTTGAAATACGTTTAATATCATCTCCCTCCATCAACCCTAATTTGGCCTACACAAAGTTAAACCCAATCACATCAGTTGTGACAATTACCAAAATAGCCTGTTCTTAAGTGCTGGCAAAGCAATGGTGCCCAGGGCTATGTTAGGCGCGTGATTGCACTCTTCGTATACTCTTTTTCCGAAATTACGTTTAACTTTTTGCAGCGTTCATGATTTATCAATAATTTCAGCTATGGCACAAATCACAATCAGCAATGCACATGAAGATTTTCTACGGCAGCAGGTAGAGGCGGGTATTTTTAGCTCAATTGCTGACGCGGCAGAAAATGCCATTCAAAAACAAATGGAGTTGGCAGCCCAGGAGCAAGCACGCATTCAAAGTGTTCATGATGCCATTGCAGTAGGCGAAGCTGATATTGCTGCGGGCCATACCATCACTTATACCCCAGGCTTAATGGCTGAAATTGCTCAAAAAGGCAAAGCCACCGCCTTGGCAGGCAGGCAACCCATGTCAAGTGTCCAGAAGTTCCCCTGAATGTAGGGGTATTCTGGTAAAAATTCATCCTCTATGCTATGTGGATGAACCGGAGTATGCTAGACCCATTCGAAAGTTGGTGTGAGGGGTGCACTGTAGTCCTTATGCCTTACGGTCATCCGTTCAATTAGCGTCTATTATTTTTCGATAAAGTTCAGCTGGGTTCTGCCGGTTGTCCCAAATCAGAAGTAGTTTTATTTTTTTTGGTTGGTTCAGGTAAAAAAGTGATACGGATTTATGGATAACAAGCTTCCTGATTTCACTGTCTTCAAAAGTTGGTGCAAGTTCTGGATTTCTCTGAATCTGTTCTATGCGGAAATTCAACTGGTTTAGGAATTCCTTTTTTACTTGGTCATTCCAGCGCTCAACTATAAAATCAGAGGTTCTTCTGAGGGATCTCCTTGCAGTTGGAGCCCATACTACCTTCTTCATTCTTTCATGTTTAGTATATCTTGGCTGGAGGTGTGTTCTACGCAGCCTTCATCGGGTTCTGATGCTGCAATAGTAAGCAGTTGAACAATCTCTTTTGGCAGTGAGTTGATCGAAGTATTACGAACATTTTCAATCTGGTTAATCACAGTTTCGTCATCCAGGTTCGTAATCCAGTTAATAAGAGATATTTTTCTTTGTTCAATCGTCATAACCTAAAGGTAATCAATTTCCACGCTGAAGCCAATTGTGATCATCCCCCAATAAACCAGACGGTGAAGTAAGACTAAATAACTGTATATCTTTCTTTCAGCTCGCCTGAGAGGTTTTGGCATCTCTGGTTATTTGGCGGGTTATTTGTGTTTTTATGAATAATGTAAAGTTGAAAGTAACATGGGTTTGAGTTTTTTGATATCTTGCAAAGAGATCAGCCATTTTCAACCCTTTGTATAACTATGGATTTTCCTTTTAAGGTGTATACTGCCTTTTTATGTGTTTTATGCTTTGTGTTCGCCCTGGGCTTGTACAGCTGCCAGGAAACGCCAGCCCCTCAGACGCCTGACTATGAATTTATTAAAGAAATGGCTGCGGATAACCCTGCTGAAGCACTTCGTCAGGCCAACCATTATACTGAAATGGCTGAGGAAAGAGGTGATGTCCGTGAACAAGTGAGGGGCCAACAGCTTTCTGCGTGGGTACAGGGCCAACAGCAAGATATGATGGCAGCCTTTATGGGGTACCTTGATGCATACAATACTGCACAGGCGGGTGCGGTTGATGAGTTTACCGTGTACCAGTTGCTTCAACTGGGTATCCTTGCCCAAGAACTCAATAATCCAGGTATGGCCAGGGGTTATTACCAGCAAGTGCTTGCCGTTTACGATGAGGGGCATAGTACAGGACAGGCTAATTTTGCAGGCAAAGCGGCGATGTATTTAGGAGGCCTGGAAGGTGAAAAGAACCCTAAAGAAGCCCTTAGGTACACCAAAAGAGCTATGGAGCTGCTCAGTGCCCCACGCCTACAGGCAGAAAACCTGATCAATGAAGGGCGGGTTTTGCTTTCTATGAGGGATTTTGAAAAGGCAAAAATCAGCTTTGATCGGGCGGCAAGCCTGCATGAAGGTGTTGCTTTTCAAGTCGATTATGAAAAAGCACATGTGTTATGGTACAGTGGAGAAAGGGCAGCGGCAGTATCAGCTTTTGAGGCTATGGAGATGCGTGTAGATCAATATAAAGACTGGCAAAGGTTTACTTTATATGAGGCGCTCGGAAAGCTTTATCAGCTGGAAGGTTCTGGAATGGCAATAGAATACTACATGATGGCAGAAAGATCTACGGCACCTAGTAAAAGGCGGCGTACCGATCTCTTGCGGCAGTTGGTTGCTGTCAAGCGGGAGGACAACCAGAAATACATTCAGGAGTTACAGGCCCTTCAAACAGTACAGATTGAAAGCCTTAGACAGATGAACAAAGCTGTTACGGCGCAGGCTCTCAGTCAGCAGGTGCGCATGAGTAAAGAAAAATTTATATTTACTAAGGCATTAGAAAAGAAGGCGCAAATGAACTGGTATTTGGCTGCTGTCATTGCAATCTTACTGGTTGGAGGTATCTTTCTCCACCTGATGTTAAAGAACAGGGCAGTCAACCATATGCGGGGGCTGGAGGCAAATGCACAGAACGAAGTGATTAGAACAGTGATACAACAGATGAAAGAAACGAATTATGGAAACAACCCTACTCACACCCGTAGAAATGGCAAACATTAAGGGCGGTACATGCTGTGACCACCCGAATCCAAACCCAGAGCCCGAACCGAGTGACCCGCCAGGAACCAACCAGGTTGCCGTAGTGCCGGGGCAGCAATAGCAGCCACTCTAAAGTTATAATGATTAACCTCTCAGCACCTCTGAGAGGTTTTTTATTGCCTTCTTTCAAGAAGTTGCCTCTCCCAAGGTACTACCCCAATGTTTCTGTAAACCAGTTGTAAGGGTGCGTTTAGGGAATAAAAGAAGCAGCATTTGAGAAGCAGTAATACTATGACATGGTTTATTGCTCTGCATAGTTGGTGGTACTTGCGTCAGGGAAAAGGTTCAGCAAAGCCTCGCGTACTTCCTGGTTGGGGTAGCCCAGCAGGTATATTTGCTTGCGGCTGCTTAGCGGTCTACTTTCACATAGCCGGGGTGGCCCTGCCTGGCTTGGCGCAGGTCTTCAAACTCGGTAATGCCTACTGGTAAC
>CAZXTW010000456.1:0-5656 GCA_964643525.1 uncultured Roseivirgaceae bacterium | reverse complement strand
ACTTCGCGCTGGGCCTCTTTGTCATAGATGCGGTTGATTTGCCCCTGGCTGTTCAGGGTAACCAGCAGCAGGTGGTTTTCAAGGCTGGTGGCGGTGGCTTTGGCAACCTGGGGCTGGGCTGGTGCAGCAGCCTGACCAATGCCAATGAGGTGGTGGCCGCAGCTGGGCGCCGTTACCCGTACCAGGCATGTATTGCTGCCCAGCACCTGCATGGGCAAGGCGTTGCCCTCAGCACTGAGGTAGGCCTGGCCTTCTGGGGGTTGGGGCAATACCAGGTGCTGTTCAACCGGCCAGTTTAAGGTATTGTATACCAGTGTGGCCTGCTGGTGGGGGTTGGCTACCTGGGCAGCATAAGCCTGCAAGCCGTGCGCTACCGATTGCTTCGCAATATCTAGTGCCTGGCGGTATTGTGCCAGGCTTTCTTTGTGTACCCGGTTAATGCTGGTGCCGGGTATAATGTCATGAAACTGGTTAAGCAGCACCAGCTTCCAGGCGGTTTCATACTGGCTGTGGGGGTAGGTGCCTGGGGCATAGAGGGCATTAAGGTATTCTGCCTGGCGCAGGGCAAGCTCGGCCTGCCTGTTCAACTTTTTGGTCAGGGCCTGGGTGGTCAGGGTGCCCCGGTGCAGTTCAAGGTACAGCTCGCCCCGCCAGTATTGCAGGTCACGGTTGTAGGCTTTGGCCTTTTCAAAAAAGGTTTCGGCAAAGGCCATCTCCACCTTGGGTAGGTCTTCCAGGTTTTTGGCGCGCTTCAGGCGTTCAATTAGTCCTTCGCTCGGGCCGCCCCCGCCATCGCCAGCCCCGTACAAAAACAGGGCATACTCCGTGCGGTCAACATCGTAGTTTTCGCGCTCCAGGTTCATCAGGTCTTTGGCCCCACAGTCAGACCGGTAGTTGTTCGGGGCCAGAAAGTGGGTAAAGATAGAGGTGCCGTCAATGCCCGTCCAGTAAAAGGTATGGTGCGGAAAGGTGTTGAACTGGTTCCACGATATTTTTTGTGACATGAAGTAGTTCACCCCCGCTTTGACCAGCAGCTGTGGCAGGGCAGCCGAGTAGCCAAATACATCGGGCAGCCACAGGTTATCAACCTCAACGCCAAATTCATCCTGGTAAAACTTTTTGCCGTAAAACAGCTGCCGCACCAGTGCTTCGCCACTGGGCAGGTTGCAGTCGGCCTCTACCCACATGGCCCCCTGGCACTCCCACCGCTGGTCTTTAACGGCTTTTGTGATTTTATTGTACAGGGCGGGGTAGCGCTCTTTCATCATTTGGTACAGCTGGGGCTGGCTGGCGCCAAACTTATATTCGGGGTGGCGCTCCATCATTTTCAGGGCGGTAGAAAAGGTGCGTGCCGTTTTGCGCACGGTTTCGCGCAGGGGCCACAGCCAGGCTACGTCAATATGGGCATGGCCTATGGCAATGGCGTTAAGTGAAGAGGCATTGGCAGGCTTTGACAATTCAATTTGCAGCAGGTTTTTGCAGGCCTGTATGCTTTGGGCACTGCCTGTGTACATATTAATAATTTTATTAAGCGCATACAGTATCACACGGCGGTGCCTTGAGTTTTCAGGCAGCTCTTCGGCTATTTGCAGCAAAAAGTCATAGTCAATGTACATCTGGTACAGCTCGGGGTCGTACACGGCCAGGTGTGCCTGGTTAAATACGCCGTCTTCCATTGACTCATAGGTCAATACATTTTCAACACCCAGAATGTTGTTGGCACCGGCATCAACCATAAGTTCTACCGGTTCGCCCCCCTGCGCGGGCTCAAACAGGTAAATGCGCTTTTTAATGACGGTTTCGTTGAGCGTCCAGCCTATTTTTTTATTGGTAAGGCCTTTAATGGGCGTGCCTTGCTTGTCGTACAGGCAGGCCTCTCCGCCTACATCAACTAGGGCTACTACATGCTTGCCGGCAAATGCTGCCGGCACTGTACCAGTAAATTTAAACCAGGCGCAGTCAAATATGGTGCCCCATTTGGCCCCCTCAGCAATGGGCTGGTACTGGGCAGTTTGTGCTTCTGCAAAGCTTACGGGCTCATTGGTTTTAAAGTAAACGGCTTTAAGTGGGGTGTGCTGGCTGTAATAAGATTGGTTGAGCCGTTGGCAAAAACTGCGGATGCGCTGTAGGGTTACTGCGGCATGTTTCCTCATGTGTTACTACGGTTTTACGGTACAGTATAGCCCTCAATTTAAAACTATTCGGGGTTTTGGCCCCAATGTGCCTTTAGTATTTGCTGTTTGGCGGCGCTTTTTAGCATTTTTTTATTTCTGGGGTGTAAATGCTGCCAGTATTTAAACCCAGCGTAAATGCCAGGCAGCCGGTTTGGCCATAGCAAAATGCGGAGATATTAAGGGGCAACTCTGCAAAAAATGGGTAGGCTTTGGGTAAAACCAGGAAAGCAAACTACCGAATTTTGTAACGAAGCTTTAAACAAGCAAACGCTTGTAAGGCCACCGCAAAGGGGATGTGCATATTTACTTAAGGTGCCGTTTGCAGTGGCCACCAGGTACGGCCTGCGCCTGCCAGTATTGGCAAGGAGGCAGCAGGTGGCAGGCAGTACCTACCTCCTTGCTAATTCAATGAATTAATAACATTTAAAATTAGCAAGATTATGAATACTGTTTCTGCATGTGAATTGGTTACGGCCCTGTTTAGCTTAAAGCTATCAGTCAGTAATGATAAGGCCGGGCAATTATTGTCACAAAGTGCACGGGGTTTAACTGCCAATACGGGTACCGGAGGCACCGGAGGCGATGAAGATGAAACGGCCCACCCTGACCCAGGGGCAGGCACCGGAAATTAGTAAATTAAAACCTGAACATAGAGTGGCACCATGCGGTGCCACTTTTTTATTGTAAAGGTATATGCGTAACATGTAAATAGTATGGTAGTATAAATAATAGAAATAAATAAGTTAATTTATACTAGTTAACTGCATTATATAAGCTATATTTCTATTTAATGATTGATTAATGCTTTTTATTATGTGGTTTAAGTACGGTGTATATGTTATAACATTTATGGCTGCTTTGGTTTATTTGTTGCTGTTTGCTGGTCATGCCTTTGAAGTAAATGATATAGATAATGCCTATTTTAATTTTGCGGCAGTAGCTGTTGAAACCCCTGCTGATACTGCGCTGGTAGATGCCCGGCAGGCCCTGGTGCAGGCCGTGCAGGCCAACTCGTGCAGCGGGCAGGTACAGGCTTGCCTGCTGTTTAGTAAGTTGTATGCTGAACGCGATGCACAGCAGAAAGCGCATGAAGCCTTGAAGGCTTCTGTAGAAATTGCACAGAATTGTAACAGTAGTTATGAGCTGGCACAAAGCTTGGAGCGTGCAGGAAACTACTTTTACAGGGTATTAGGCCAGTATGACACTGCCCTGGTTATTATGCGGCAGTCACATGCCTTGGCCGTGGCAAACCACCATTTGCGTTATGTGGCCATTACCCGGCACCAGCTGGGCATTATTTATGAAAAGTTGGGCAGTTATGACCAGGCTGCTGATAGTTATGCGCTGGCCATTGAGGCCTACCACGCTACTGATGATACCCTCGGCGCGGCCAGGTTGGCTGTGAGCCTGGGGTCATTATTGACGCAACAGGGCCAATATGATGCCGCCCTGGCTCAGCTTAATGCAGCAGTGCCTCGTTTAACCCAGTTAGGAGAAATGAAGGCTGCCGCCATGGCCATGCTCAATGCAGGTATTGCGTTTAAAGACTTGCAGTATTTTGACCTGGCGGCCCAGCACTTGTATGCCGCCCTGCCCCTTGCAGAAGCTGCCAACGCCACCCGCTTGCAGGCCAGGCTGTACAATACTTTGGGCAATTTACAGATTAAACGCAAGGCCTATGGCCTGGCTAAAACCTACTTGGGGCAGGCTATTAAGGCTAGTAAAGCTACAGCCCACCACAGCCTGTGGGTACGAGCGCTGGGCAACCTGGGTGATGCCTACAGAGCTAATGGCCAGCTTGACTCTGCCTTTTTGATACACCAGCTGGCGCTGGCAGCGGCAGATAGTTTAGGGCTTAGCAATACCCTTGCTAAGCAATATGATATTGGTATTGATTTGCACTGTATGGGGCGGTACCAACAGGCTTTACCCCTGCTGGCAGCAGTTTATCAAGTGGCTACTGCCAGCAGCAATATGCCGCAAAGGGCGCACGCTGCCAATAGTATTGGGGCTACTTTTTTTGCTATGGATGAGTATGACAGCGCCCTGCATTATTTGACTATTGGTTACCAGCAGGCAGCAGCCATGAGGTTGATGCCACAGGTACAACAGGCCTTGTATGATAAGTGCCAGGTACTGCAGTGTATGGATGATATTGAAGGGGCTTTTATGGCCCTTGAACAGTATGAAGCAATTCAAGATACCCTGCGACGGGCTGAACGCAGCCGGCAGGCCGCTGAGCTGGAGTTGATTTACAGAAAAAAGGAACTTGAAGCCAACCTGCGGGTGGCACAGGCTGAGCGAGACCAGCAGGCTACTATTGCAGATAACCGGGCCGTGCAGGTATTGGCTGCTGCCGGCTTTGCCTTGCTTGCTCTGTTGGTGGCCTTTGTTGCGGTATGGGGCTACAGACAGCTGAAAAAGGCCAACCTAAGGGTGCAGTTGCTGATGCGTGAATTGCACCACCGCGTAAAAAATAACCTGCAGGTTATTTCAAGCCTGCTAAGCCTGCAATCACAAAAGCTTGACGACCCCAGCGCAAAAAAGGCAGTGCTAGAGGGGGAGGCACGGGTGGCTGCCATGGGCCTGATACACCAAAACCTGTATTTAAGGCAGGGCATTGAACCTATTGATATGTGCCATTACCTGCAACGGCTGGTTGAAAATATTAATCAGAGCTATTATGAAGAGGTTTACCCCAAGGTAGAGTATGAGCTGGAAGCTATTGCGCTGGATGTTGACAAGGCCGTGCCTTTGGGTTTAATTGTAAATGAGCTGGTTACCAATGCGTTTAAGTACGCCCTTTCGTGCGCCCACCAACCTACTTTACACGTGGGCCTTCAATGGCAGCAACAGGCCCAATTGTGCCTGTGGGTAAAAGACAATGGACCAGGGTTAGGTGGGGCGGCCGAGAAGGTAGGGGCCCCTACCTCTTTTGGTCTTAAGCTTATCCATTCACTGGCCAGGCAGTTGCAGGCCTCTGTTGAGTACAGTTACCAGCATGGGGCCCAGTTTGTAGTTACCCTGCCTGCTAAATAAAAGCAACTGACTTGTTGTGGTTTAATTGTATTATTCCGTTGTGGTGTGCTTGCTCTCCAGCAAGGTGGCTGCAGTGTAAGTGGTTGGGTGCTTTTAAGCTGTGGGCCAATTATGTGTTGCCACCTGTATTAACAGGCGGCTTTGCCTTGCTTTACGTAACAGTAAACAGTTTCAGTTGTGCAGGCAAAAAATAGCTAACAATTTAAATTACTTTATATCAGCTAGTTAACGAGGTGGTTTTTGTTTGCTAATTATTTTATTCTTGATGAAGCTTGCTTTTCTCAACTTGAACTCCCTACCTTTGTAGCATTAATAAGGAACTAAACAAAGCGAATAATTATGTTTCAGTACGACTACGGCAAATACCACTTCAGGCCCAGGCAATAAACTGCAATTGTACTAAATGTATATTGTTCGCCCGGGCCTCATCGTCCGGGTTTTTT
>CAZXTW010000455.1:0-5663 GCA_964643525.1 uncultured Roseivirgaceae bacterium | reverse complement strand
ATATACCTCCAGGCTCAATTGAGCAAAGCCTACCATTTTAAACCAAAGCAGCTTACCATGTTTGTGCCAGCTGCATTAATGCTGGTAGCTACGGTACTGAAAATGGTAAATATCAATTACTTTGCCTTTCTTCAACTAACACCAGAAGCAGAGCTACTACTGGAAAAACGAATATTAAACTTTGCTGCGCTGGTGTTTAACGGGTATTTCCTATTAAAAACCCTTCGTTACATCCGTACACCCAAAATAAAAGAACACCTTAGCGCCAAACCCAACACAGCCCTATACAGCAAAAGCCTCTTGCTACTTTTCATGGTTTGCCTATTGGTATGGGCTACTGGCTACATACAAAACTTAGCAAGCCCGGCCCGCCCACAAACTGTACTTTATGACATTCTTTGGGTATTGTTTTCATGCACGGTTTATATTATTGGCTTTTTTCTGCTCAAATCACCTGAGATATTCAAGGTTGAAAAGCCTGTGAAGGTAAAGCCGCCGGCAGTAGCCATTGACAACCTTGACAAACTAAAAGCCAAGCTTACCTGGCTCATGCAGGATGAAAAACTGTTTTGCGACCCCAACCTGACCATTGCCGACCTTGCAGAAAAGATGGAGTCAAAGTCGCACATCCTATCAAAGCTGTTTAATGAACACTACCAAAAGAAATTCAGAGACTTTGTAAATGAGTACCGGGTAGAAGAATTTATTAAACTGGCTAAAAGCGAGGCCTACAAAGACTTTACCTACCTGGCCATTGCACATGAGGTAGGCTTTAATTCCAAAACCACTTTTAACACTGCTTTTAAAAAAGCTACCAGTACTAACCCTAGAGAGTACTTTAAAACAAATGGCAAACAACGTGACAAAGTCAAAGATTCTGTCTAGTAATTTCAACTAGTTAAATACTAAGCCCCTTCCTGATCAATAATCACCAGGTGGTTAGCCAAAAACCAAACCTGAAATAATGGCATGTCAAACAAGACAGCCTGTCAGCCAAAAAGTACGGATTTTCAAAATTGAACCTATTCACCAGCCCTAATACGTTCGGTTTTTTAAAATAGAGCGTATCAAAGCCAATATTCTAAGACATTTGGCACAGCAATAAGATAAACACACAAGCCACTAACCAGGAAATAGGCTAATAAAAACTAAAACTCAAAAATCACTCAACCCTATGAAAAAAGTGTTACTAAAAGCTAAAACTATTTTATCCCTACTCAGCCTTATTATGTGTAGCTATGGTGCAATAGCCCAGAATGACGTCATGATGCAGGCATTTTATTGGGATGTACCTGTAGATGCAACCAATTTAAATGGTACTTGGTGGGACAACCTCAAGAATAAGTCTACTACGTTAAAAAATGCGGGTATTACTGGCATTTGGGTTCCTAGTGCTGCAAAAGGCAATTTTGGCATTTGGGACATGGGCTACGGTATTTTTGACCTGTATGATATGGGTAACTACAACCAGAAAGGCACTACCGAAACCCGATTTGGCAGTAGAACTGAGCTTGAGCAAATGATTAGCACCATGCATACCAATAATATTGAGGTATACATGGACGTTGTGCTGAACCACTTGTACACTGGCGAAAGCGAAGCCGAAAATAACCCTGCCGTGAAAGGGTATGTATTTGACGAAGCCTTCAGAAACGGACAGCAGTTTTCTGCCTACCCCACTAATGAAATTACCTGGGTAGTAAAAAATGCTGCCCCTGGCGATTATTACATCCAAATACATGGCTACCACTTGAGCAGTACCGACAAAAAAGAGCGGGGTTATGACGTACGGATTGATTACACCGGCAGTGGCTTTAACAGCACTACCTCTTGGGAAAGTGAGCCCAACAATGGCGGTGGTAACTATGATGTTTTCCCCGGCTCAGGCCAAACCGTACAAGGCCATATTGAAGTAGGTGATGTAGATGAGTACCGTGTAACCGTAAGCTCAACCACAGATATTACTATTAAGCTAATTGCCCGTAAAGAGCTTACTCCATTTGAATGGGCATGGGCCAACCAAACTAATGGCTACTACCCCAAGGCTATTTGGTATGGTGGTACAAATATTGCCACAACTACCCAGTTAGAAGCCCAGACCAATACAGGTGTTAACTTTGTTAACCACACAGGCACTGGCGAGGCCAACTTCTCTTGGAATTACTCACATTTCCACCCGGTTGATGGTTCAGACTGGTTAGGCTACCCTGGCACTGACGAGATTATTACCAACACCAAGTTTTTTGGTAACGACCTCAACACTTTTGACCCTGTTGTAAAGGCCCGCTACCAGGACTGGGGCGAGTGGTTAGTGAATGAGCTTGATTTTGACGGGTTTAGAATGGACTTTGTGCGCGGCTTCCAGACTGATTACATTGCTGACTGGGTGAATAACTTACCACTGAAAGGTGGCAGCCAAAGGTTTATCGTTGGTGAATACTGGGGCCCTGACTTCAGAATTAAAGACTGGGTAAACGACGTTGCTGCCGATGGTGCCGATGTTGACGGCTTTGATTTTCCTTTAAAGTTTACGCTAACCAGCATGACAAACGGCAACCAGTCAAGCTTTGATATGAGGTGGCTAAACCATGCCGGTATGGTACGTAACAACAGTGGCAACAGCTTGCCTGGCACTTCTGTGGTAACATTTGTTGAAAACCACGACACTGGCAAAGAACACGACAAGTGGGTTACTAAAGACTGGGACATGGCCTATGCCTACACTGTAACGCATGAAGGCAGACCAGTTATATTCTACAACCATTACTTTGGCGATACTCAGATAGACAACCACGATCCATCGTTAACGGTAACGCCCGACGCCAGCCTGAAAGAAGACTTAAACAAACTGATGTTTGCACGCAGAACTTACCTGGGCGGCTCTCTGTCAGTATTAAGTGATACCGGCAACCCCTACCCCTCAGGTGATGCCTACCACGTGTATGCCGCCAGAAGGCAAGGCAACGGCACCAAAAGCGGCGCTATTGTGGTAATCAACAACCACGACAGCCAAACCAAAGGCCTGTGGGTTGATGCCACCCCCTCTGGCTACACGAGCTGGACCAACACCACATTGGTTGATGCCTTCAACGCCTCTAATACAACCGCTGTTTATAGCGATGGCCGTGTGTGGGTTGAAGCCCCCCCACGTGGTTATGCCATCTATGTACAACAAGGCGAGCGTGTAAACTACACCTCGCCCGGTAGCAGGCTGGCTGCTGATGCTGATGTAGAACTGTTACAGTCTCAAAACGGCATTAGCCAGTTTATTGGCCAAAATTACCCCAACCCATTCGGTAACGAAACGATTATTCCTTTTAGCTTACCAGAAGCAGGCCATGTAAAAATTTCAGTATACAATGCCTTTGGCCAGGAGCAAGCTGTTTTAGTAAACAAACAACTTAGCGTAGGCAGCCACCAGGCAGTATTTAATGCTGAACAACTGGCCAACGGTGTGTACTTCTACACCTTTGAATACAAAGGTGAGAAAACCACCAAACGGATGATGCTCAACAAATAATGCTCAATTGTTAAATAGTACAGTTATTAAATTGAAACAACCCGGCAAGCTTTGCCGGGTTGTTTTTTTATGCCCCATAACTCAGGCGCCCACAAAACCAATAAAATTGGCCATAGGCACAATATTTTCTATATTACAGATTTAGTCATATATAAATACTTTCTAAAAATATATGGGCAAGCAAATTTCAAATACCCTTCTGCCACAAACAGATTCTAGAAAAGAGCAAATACTCGAAGCAGCACGTTTATTATTTAACAGGCAAGGCTACCATAAAACTAGTGTAGATGATATTGCAGGGGCCATTGGCATGACAAAATCATCACTATACTACTACTTTAAAAATAAAGAGGGGCTGTTTTTTGATGCCTTCCGTACAGAGTGGAAGCAACAAATGAAAAACCTCTATGAAACTGCCAACAATGAAGAAGCTCCAGACAAAAAGATTCAAACCTTTAACCGAGAGTCTATCAGGTATTACGAGTGTGTAGTAGTCAAAAACAAAATACCTGTAAAGGTGCTGGTTGAAACCCGAAACCTGTTCAGGAAATTCATTAACGAGATGAACGAAGAACGGGTAGCCTTTTTTACGCGAAACCTTAATGAAGGAATTGAACAAGGCATTTTTAAGGCTTGTGATACGCATAAAATTGCCCACACCATTTTTACTGTGAAATATGCCATGCAGTATGATATGCTCACTGGTTTTTTAAACGCCTACCCTACCGAAGATGACTTCAAAAGAATGGAGTCTGAAATTATGTACGCACTAGAGTTGATTTTAGACGGTATCAGAGCCCAATAAGCTTTGACTTGATAGATTTTATTTGAACAACATAACTTTTTGTTCAAATATTCGTTTGCACATACAAAGGCTTAGGCCTTTTTTATTTATCTTGCATTCGAACATTTTAATTAATCGTTCTAAAAGACCAACATCATGAAATCAAACATCATAGCATTTCTATTAGTACTGGGTACCACCTTATTCAGCGCCTCGTTTGCACAGGCACAAACTACCCCGCCAAAGAAAGAATACACCATTACACTGGCTGAGCGTCAGGTTACCATCTTCCCTGGTGAAGAAAAAGAGATTGAGGTTGAAGTATTAAGGTCAAAAAGCTACAGAAAAACCAAAATCAATTTAGAAACAGGCAGCCGCCTGCCTGAAGGCCTTGATATTACCTACAAAGCACCTGAAGGTACCAGCAACACTTACACCATGGTAATCAAAGCTGGCCAGGATGTTAAAGAAGGGCAGTTAATGCTTATTGTCAATGCAAAATCAAACAGGGTTACCAAAGGCACCATGCTAAAAGTAAACCTTGAATCACAAAAAATATCTTCGAATTAACCATGCTGCCACCCAATAAGGTGGCGCTTACCATATTTCTTCGGCTTACCTGCGCAACTCTGGTAAATGATTTGCTTGTAAGCACCAATATTTGATTAGTTTAGTTATCAACCTCCATAACTGGCAGCTGCTGTTGTGGAGGTTTTTTTTGTACCATACGCCAGTTGGTATGCACTACTGTTCAAGCAGCCCAAATACTCAGCATTCATACTATTAGTTGAATTTTGTACCTTTAACCCGTATTGTATTATACTTGAGCAAGCCATCGGGTTTTACAAAAAATGAAGTGCCCATGAACATTAACCCAATTATACTGTCTATCCCTATTTACTTTATTTTAATTGGTATTGAGTTACTCATTCAGCTGTGGCATAAAAGCAAACTGTACCGGCTGCACGATGCTGTGACCAACATATCTTGTGGCATCACACAGCAAATAACCGGCTTGTTTGCCAAACTAATCACGCTGGCAGCTTATCAATACATCTATGAGCATTGGGCTTTGTTCAACATACCCATTACCTGGTACACATTGATAATTCTGTTCGTATCAGCCGATTTTTTGTACTACTGGGCACATCGCATGAGCCACCAAATCAACCTGTTCTGGGGTGGGCATGTGGTGCACCACCAACGTGAAGCCTACAACCTGTCGGTTGCCCTTCGCCAGGGTAGCTTTCAAACGTTCTTTACATTCATCTTCTACTTACCGCTGGCCTTTGCAGGCTTTGAAACACTAACCTTTGTAACTGTTGCCGGCCTAGTTACTATATACCAGTTTTGGATCCA
>CAZXTW010000454.1:0-5668 GCA_964643525.1 uncultured Roseivirgaceae bacterium | reverse complement strand
GTACCGCGCTGGCGTATATGCCAACCTATTGCAGCAGGCAGGACTGCAGCCAGTACTGCCCCCGGCCAGTTTTCAAAAAGAGGTAATTCACAATATGGTATATCACCCTGCCTATGGCATTAAGGCACATGCCAGTGGCATTACGCCACAGGCCAGTAAATTATGGCTACAGGCTATGGACTACTTTGCCCAACAAAATGCCCAGGCCGTAATATTGGGCTGCACTGAGTTTGCCCTTATGGCCAACCAGCCCAACAGTAACAACCTGTTACTGGTTAACTCTAACACGGCACTGGCTAAAAAACTTATTGCTGTAGCACAGCAACCAGCCCCTTGAAATAGCACTTGAAATATGTTGAAATATTTTTTTTAGCCGTTCTTCTATAAGTTTGATCTATGAATTGATAAAGCCTGTGCTTGCCGTTGCAATGTGCAGAGCCTGGGCTTATCTGATTAATACAATTGAGCATTATTTCTGATTGCACAAATCAAAACAGGTTAGGACATGGCTATACTGAAAAACCTCACGACCAATCAATCTGTGATACTCCAATCTCAGCATTCATTTGGGCGCAATCCTTCTATATCAAACACCCATATTGCCGAGCGTGACGTGTCACAGTCGCACGCCGTAGTAAGCTGGAAGGGTGGCGTATGGAACATACACGACCACAGCCGCAATGGCACCCTGATTGGTAAAAACTACATCCACCATGCCTCGTCAGAGCTGACTATGGGTGAGGTAATTCAGTTTGGCAGTGACGACAGCACGCGCTTTGAAGTGATTAACCTGTCGCCGCCCTTAAGCTACCTTAAGTGTTTAGATGCCCCCAGGTTTATTGAACTGGGTGCACATGCCCCTGAAGACAATGCCGATATACCCGATGCCTCATTTTTTTATAGCAGTGATGGGCAGTGGAATGCCGAAACGCAGGAAGGTATTTTTACCCTGAAGCACGACCAGGTGGTTACGCTTAATGGCCAAAACTGGGTATATATTGAAAACAAGGTGCTTGATGAAACGGTAGATACCAACCAGCTCATTATGCGCTCTTACTTCCAGTTTGTATTAAGCCCTGACGAAGAGCACATTTTTCTGTCGCTGGTTATTAGCAACCAGAAGTACCATTTGGGCGAGCGCACTTTTAACAACCTGTTGCTGGCACTGGCCAGAAAACGACTGGCCGATTATGAAGATGGCTACGAGTTTAACGACCAGGGCTGGGTAACCACTGAGTCACTGAGCAGCTATATGTCAAGAGAAATGATGAAAGATGTTGACCAGTATTACCTGAACCTGCAAATACACAGGATGCGCAAACAGCTTATTAAACTCAAGCCTTTTGGTTATTTATTTTCAGGTATAGTAGAGCGCCGCCTGGGCGAGCTGCGCTTTGCCCACCGGTACTTTCAGATTATGAAAGAGAAACAACTGCTGGGCGAAATCATTATGAAACAAAATATACATTAAAATATTGGGTAGGTAACACGCCTGCCTGTTAATTTCACTCTGTAATTATATAGTATTATTTATAAAAGCAGTATGCTTATAGCATGATTGCTTCAACTTATTGAATGTATTGCCAGTCATTGGTTTTAATAGCTCTTTATAATTATTGCTAATATTTTAAAAACAACATCTTCTACTATTGACTCTTGATTAACTTGCCTTCCCTGTAAAAAGATTTAAATTGTACCTTAGAGTAAGCCAACCCACCGGGTAGCCATGGCATAGCCACCATGGTTGCACCCACAGGTGGCATTGGTTGGTGGGAAATTGATGTGTCAAAAGCGAATGATGGTTCAGCAAATCAATGATACTAAGCGCATAAGTGCCGGCCTTGACAATTACGAGGTGTTAGAACAAATTGGTGAAGGGGGGTACGGTTATGTGTTCAAAGCCACGCAAATAAGCACCGGGCAGGCTGTGGCCATCAAAATGTTGAAGCATAATGATGGCAGTGGCAAAAAAGACGCCCAAAGCTACCAGCATGCCCGCTTTGAACGCGAAACGCGCCTATGTGCCAGCCTGAACCACCCGCATATTGTTAAACTGCTTGATAAAGGGTATACCAGCAGCCATGAACCGTTTGCTGTGTTTGAGTTTGTTGATGGCGAATCGCTCAAAGACCTGATTATTACAAACAACGGGTTAGCTCCTGAGCAAATTAACGAGTTGATGGCCCAGGTGCTTGATGCCCTGGTAAGTGCGCATGCCAAAGGCATTGTGCACCGCGACCTGAAGCCCCAGAATATTATGGTGGCCCAGTCGGGCAGCCGTGCCTATGCCAAAGTGCTTGATTTTGGTATTGGGGCCTTCACCAACGACTTCCGCACCAATGATTACCGCAGCCTTACCCTTACCAAAGAGGTAGTAGGCACACCCTCATACAGCGCGCCAGAGCAACTGAGGGGCGAACCACCCACCATTAAATCAGACCTTTACGCCTGGGGCTTAATTGTGCTTGAATGCCTCACAGGCCGGCCGGCTGTGCAGGGCAACGCCATTGCTGAAATATTTCAGCAGCAGCTCAATGCCAGCAACGTACCCCTGCCAGCCTCAATTGCCGGCCACCCACTGTCGGGCCTGCTAAGCCGGGTGCTTGAAAAAAACCCCCGCAAGCGGGCCAGCGATGGGCAGCGCCTGTTGCATGAGTTTACCCATATTAACTTAAGCAACATTATTGTCAACACGCAGCCACCTGCTGGCACCAGCCTACAGCCTGAAAGTAGCATGCAGTTTACAGAGGTAAACCAGCTGGTGTACCGTGGGGGCGAGATTAAAAAGAGGCATGTATCAATTTTATGCATTAAGCTGGCCATTGCTGTTGAAGATGAAGCAGCGATTGACCTTGAAACGATAGATACCATTTTGAACGACCAGCTAAACCTGTGTGCTGATACAGCCATCAGGTTTGGTGGTTACGTGGCAGGCACCCTGGCCAACCACATTATGGTGTACTTTGGCTTTCCGCAGGCAAGCGATAATGACGCCCGCCGGGCGGGGCGTACCGCCCTTGAGCTGATACATGAGGTAAAGCAGCGCAGTGGTTTGCTGCACACTGCACAGGGCATAAGCCTGCAGGTAAGCATGGCCCTGCACTATGGCCCATTGTTGCTCAATGCCAGTGGCATACCCGAGGGCATGGCCTCGGGGCAGGCATTTGGTTTATTATATAATACCCCCAACAACAGCATATTGGTAAGTGCCAGCTCAAAGCGCCTGTTAGAGCCTTACCTGCAATTTGCTGACGAACCCACCGGCCCCACTGCCAATGGCCAGCAACCCATGGAAGCCTACCTGCTTACTGGTGAGCGGCAAACCGAAGCCCTTTCATTTTTAAGGCCACAAAGTGCTGGGCGCGATATGATTGGCCGCACCGAAGAGAAAACCACCCTCTTGCGCCTATGGAAGCAAACAGGCCATAACGGGGGCAAGGCAGCCATTATTGTGGGGCAGGCTGGCATTGGTAAGTCACGCCTCATTTATGAAGCCAAGAAAAACGTCCGTAACCAGGGCTTTACCATTTATGAATGCCGTTGCCTGCCCGAGCATCAAAACAATGCCCTGCACCCCTTCTTTGAGTTATTGAAAAAACAGTTGGGAGGTAAAGGCCCCGCTGCCGAGCAGCTGCTGGTAAACCGCCTGCGTGAAGCCCTGACCAAAGCAGGGGCCAACACCAGTGTGGCCCTGCCCATACTGTGCTCATGGCTATCGGTAAGTACTGATGCCCTGCCCGAGGCCAGCAATACACTTACCCTGCCGCCCGACCAGCAGAAACAGGCCCTGTTTCAGGCTTTGAGCCAACTGGTGATGCACTGGGGCAGCGCCAAAAAATTTGTGCTGATTGTAGAAGACCTGCACTGGTGTGACCCCACCAGCCTGGAGCTGCTGCAACAGCTGGTGCAGCAGGTACCCCAGAACCCGTGCTTTTTGCTGATGACCGCCAGGCCCATTTTCAACACCACCTGGCCAGAAGGGCTGGTAACCCCCCTGGTGCTGCAAGAGCTGAAAGAAAGCGATGCCTACCTGTTGGTACAGAACATGCTAAGGCAACAGCGGGTAACTGAAAAGGCCCTGAAATACATTACCCAGCGGGCCGATGGCATACCCCTGTACATTGAAGAGCTGACCCAAATGTTGCTTGACAGGCAACTGCTGTTACTCAAAGAGCGGCAGTATGATATAATTGACAGCATTGACCAGCAGCGCGTACCAGATACCCTGAACGACCTGTTGACTGCCCGCCTTGATGGGTTGGGCCTGGCTAAAGAAACCGCCAGCCTGGCAGCGGCCATTGGCCGCGCCTTTAATTATGGCCTGCTGGTACAGGCAGCCCTGGGCGACGAGGCCATGGTGCAGGCCGATTTAACTACCCTGGTTGACTCAGGCCTGGTATTTAAGCAAAGGCACGTGCAGGAAGATAAGTACCTGTTTCGGCATGCGCTGATTAGAGATGCCGCATACAACAGCATGACGCGTGACCAGCGACAGGAGGCACACGGCCGCCTGGCCGATGTGCTTGAAAAAGAATTTGCTACCCAGGTAAATGAGGCCCCCTTTGTACTGGCACGTCACCTGGGCCAGGCCAAACGCAAGGCCGAGGCCACCTTTTATGGCATTAAAGCCATTGAAAAGCAAATTGCCAATTCAAGCTTTCAGGAATCACAGCAGGTTATTAACGAAACACAGGTATGGGCCAGGCAAATCAAAGAGCCCAACCTGCGCCACCGGCAGCTACTAAAAATTAACGACTGCCTGTTTCCGGTCATACTCAGTGCCCATGGGGTAGGTACTGCCAAATATGTTGACCTGCACCAGGAAAACGAAACCCTGATTGCCCGCCTCAAGGCTGCCGGAGCCAGCGCCGAAGGCCTGAACTTTGACGAGATTAGCATCAAAGGCGAGTGCTTTAGCCTGAATTACCTCAGGCTGAGCAACCAATTGCCCAAAGCGTGGGCGCGCCTGGAGGGCATTATGGAAAAGATTGAAGCCAGCGGAGACAACAACATGAAGCTGTTCTTGCTGGCCATCATTGGCACCCTGTACCAATCGGCCGGTATGATTCGCAAATCAATTGAAATATGCCAGCAGGCCATTACCATGGGCGAGCGGTTGCGCAACTTCCAGCTGCGTACCGTACTGGGTTACGACCCCGTGGTGTATGCTTACGGCACCCTGGGCAGCAACCTGTACCAGTTTGGCGACCTGCCTGGCGCTATGGACAACCTGAATGCCGGCTTGCGTTATGTCAAGGCGCTTAACTCGCCGGTTGATGCCGTTATCCTGTACACCATCAGAGGCTGTGTAATGGCCCTGTTTGGTGAGCGTGACCTGCTTTTGCAGTCAGACCGTGAGCTGAAAGCCCAGTATGCCCAATACCTGCAAAACGCCTACGTAGCCGCGTACTACGCCTTTGTTGAATGTTGGTTGCACCAGGAAGCTACTGAAAAGGTGTTTCAGGCAAGAGATACCCTGATGCAGGCCAAACAGTACGACTCTATGAGTTGGTACGAACTGCTGCTGGCCAATACCCTGGTGGCCAACCAACAGTATGAACAGGCCCGGGAGGTACTGGCCGAGCTTGAGACACGTTGTGGCCCTGAAAAAACCAGCAGCCTGCTGGTATTGATATACCTGGCGCTGGCCAAATGCAGCTTTGCCCAG
>CAZXTW010000453.1:0-5673 GCA_964643525.1 uncultured Roseivirgaceae bacterium | reverse complement strand
AATGGCAAAGGCATTGGCATTGTACTGGCTGGCCAGGCAGTTGAGTTGGGGCGTTTTAGAGGGTATGACAGCATGGTGGTAGCAGTAACCGGCCTGATTTCGCAAGGCATTATGCGTGACAAGCACGGTTTTACACCCCACAAGTCATACCTGTACCGCGACTTTGAGTTCAACGGTCAAAAGATATTTAATAACATTCCTGATAAGGACCTTTCTTGCATCTTAATGGAAAGCCACCTGTAGGGGGCATTCTGAGCGTCATATCAATTTAGTGATTTTATGGTCACTATCTTACATGGGCAGCTGTTGGCAAACGGCTGCCTTTTTTTATGTGGCCCTTCGGGGCCTACTCACAATGCACTTTTTGGGTTGCGCTAAAATGTAAAAACCTTGCTGCAACTTATGCAAAAAACTTACTTAGCAGTAGGGCAGTTGGCGCACACAGGTAAAAATTTGTGAACGGGGCAGGGCAAGTTACTAGTTATTGCTTTTTATGATTTTGTTTTATGGTGCCCCTCATAAAATATACTAAATTGAATGCTGCTTTTAACAGGTAAACCGTCAAACCAGAATATGCTATGCTACGCACTGTTTTGCTCTGCACTATGCTGTTTGTTGCCAGCCAGTGGCCCACAGGCCTGCTTGCCCAGGCTTTTAATTACCTGCCCACAGCCAATGGGCAGCTGCTGCATAAAAGTTATTACAGTGTATCATACATAGAAGCGCACGAGCAGCCCGAATGGGTGGCGTATAAGCTTGACAGGCAAATGTTGCGCAAGGTGGTTAACCGGCGCGATAACTTCAGGGCCGACCCTATGGTGCTTGAAGGCTCAGCTACTTATGAAGATTACCTGGCTGATGCCCGGTATGACGCAGGCCATCTGTTGCCCTCAAGGCAAATGCAGTTTTCGTGCAGAGCCATGGACGAAACCTTTTTTATGTCAAACATGAGCCCCCAGGAGGCTGCATTTAACCGCTACAAATGGGCTCTGCTTGAAAAGCTTGAGCGCAACATGGCCTACCGCAATGGTACAATATACTGTGTATCAGGCCCGGTGCTAACCAACATACGCGAGCGCATTGGCCCTAACCAGGTATCTGTACCTGATGCTTATTATAAGATAATTCTTTGCCATAATGACAGCATTACCAAGGTAATTGCCTTTTTGCTGCCCAATAGAAAAGAAGAAACCCCTTTTGAGGCCTATGTGGTGCCGGTAGACTCGGTAGAGGCCATTACAGGTATTGACTTTTTCCCGGCGTTGGCCAATGAGCTGGAGCACCGTATTGAAGCCGTGACTGATGTAAGCCAGTGGTCATTTAAAAACCCCAATACCAATTTTGGGTATGCCGAGGCAGCTACTACGTGTACACCAGCCATTATAGCGGCTGAAGCCCCGCCTGAGCCAGAACTACCACGTGAACCAAAACCCCAGCCACAAGAAGGTGGTAAAATTAACATCAATACAGCAAATGTACAGACCTTAATGAAGCTGCCCGGAATAGGAGAGGCCAAGGCCAGGGCTATTATTGAAGCGCGGCCTTTTGCTACTATTGAAGGCATTACCAGGGTTAAAGGCATTGGGCAGGGTACCTTTAACAAGTTTGCCCAACAGATTACTACTGGCAATTAGGGCAGCTGGTGCCATTTAGTAACCTAAACTTTACATAAAATTGCAACTCTTTTTCGGTATGTGCTTTTTTAATGTTTTGCACCCAAAAATTGAAAAAAGTGGTTAAGTACCTCAACTACTATGGGCGCTGAAGGTTTAAAATCAGAATATAATTTGCCTAACGGGTAAATGAGTTAGTGTTTAGTTGGTTTTGGTGTTTTTGCTTTGGCTGAACCCTTACTTGAAGCGCAGAAAGAAATGCCCCTATATTGAACTTTTTTGAACTTTTATTCCCCACTTTCTAAACAAGGCTTACAAGCCCTGAAAAGGGCCGATTTAGAGAATTGAAAAGCTATGCCTACCTTCGAATTGTATTCAGAAAGTGAACTGTATTATTGATTAAAACCAAACCATTGCATTATTATGTTTCCATTCATTAAAGGTGTGGGCACCCATATAGGGAAAGACCACCATGAGGTAGATGATACTGCCAGAGGCCCCTGGTTTAGCCTCTCAAAGCGTTGGTCAAACAGAATAACGACCATTATACGTTTTACACCCAATAGCAGAATATAGATCGAATAGATCTTTACATATAGATTGAATAAGATGAAAGGAATTTTTTAGAAGTTGGTAGCGGGGTAAAGAAATTAGTTTGTTGCTATTTATTCGAATATTGAAAAGCTGGCTGTGCCAGCTTTTCTGTTTTTAGGGTTTGCCCACAGTTCCAACGCATAATCAGGGTTAAAAATGACCAGAAGGGTTGTAGATAACCTATTTATTTTACCTTTGTAGCCCAACCTTGGTTATAATAGATATGTTATTAGAGTTTGAAAAGCCCATTGCTGAGTTAGAAGCCAAGCTGAAAGACATGAAAAAGCTGGCTAAAGATAGCGATGTAGATGTTGAGAGCGCTATTAGCGCTTTAGAAGAAAAGATATTTACCCTTAAGAAAGAGACTTTTCAAAACCTGACCCGCTGGCAGCGGGTGCAGCTTTCAAGGCACCCCGACAGGCCCTACACCTTAGACTATATTTACGAGATTACAGATGAGTTTGTAGAGTTGCATGGCGACCGCCTGGCGGGTGATGATAAAGCCATGGTAGGGGGCATAGGTGATATTAACGGGCAGTCTTTTATGCTGATAGGCCAACAAAAGGGCCGCAATACCAAGCAACGGCAAGAGCGTAACTTTGGTATGGCCAACCCTGAAGGCTACCGCAAGGCCTTAAGGTTAATGAAAATGGCCGAGAAGTTTAATATGCCCGTAGTGACGTTAATTGATACCCCTGGCGCTTTTCCTGGCTTAGAAGCAGAAGAACGTGGGCAGGGCGAAGCCATTGCCCGCAACATACAGCAGATGTTTTTGTTAAAGGTGCCTGTGATTTGCATTATTATAGGCGAGGGAGCCTCTGGCGGTGCCCTGGGTATTGCTGTGGGCGACAGGGTGCTGATGATGGAGAATACGTGGTATTCTGTGATTTCGCCAGAGTCGTGCTCATCTATTTTATGGCGCAGCTGGGACTTTAAGGAGCAGGCGGCCGAAGCCCTGAAGCTTTCTGCCCCGGATATGCTGAAGCTGAAGCTGATTGATGGCATTATTCGTGAGCCCCTGGGTGGCGCCCATGCCAACCTGACCGAAGCGGCCTTTTTCCTGAAAAAAGCCATTACAGACCATTATGGGGTACTATCTAAACTGGCCCCACAGGAACTGATTGACCAACGCATTGAAAAGTTTGGGCAAATGGGCGTAGTGGTTGAGTAATGCAGCTGTATAGTATTAATACCGGTTATTTTAAGCTGGATGGCGGGGCCATGCACGGTGTGGTGCCCAAAGCCCTGTGGCAAAAGTATAACCCGGCCGATGATAACAATATGTGCTCATGGGCCATGCGTTGCCTGCTGATTGATAACGGCAGGCAACGCATTTTGGTAGATAACGGCATTGGCAACAAACAAGACGCCAAGTTTTTTAGCTACTACTACCTGCATGGCAATGATAGCCTTGAAAAATCACTGCACGCCGTTGGTTGTGGCTATGACGAGGTAACTGATAATTTTTTAACCCACCTGCACTTTGACCATTGTGGCGGTGGGGTACATTACGCCAACAACAACCCCGAAAGGCCAGCCCTTACTTTTGCCAATGCCCGTTACTGGACCAACCAGCAGCACCTGCAATGGGCCCTGCAGCCCAATGCCAGAGAAAAAGTCAGCTTTTTAAAAGACAATATTGTGCCCATGCAACAAAGCGGGCATTTGCACTTTGTTGACCTGGCCGGCCAAACAGCCCAGCCATTTGAAGGTATTGAAGTAATACCAGTCAATGGCCATACCGAACAGCAAATGCTGCTAAAAATACAATACAAGCAATATACCGTATTGTATTGTGCTGACCTGATACCCTCTGTGGCTCACGTGCGGCTGCCCTGGGTGATGGCATTTGATGTGCGCCCCCTTGATACACTGGCAGAGAAAGCCCGGGTGTTAAATGAAGCGGCTGATAACGGGTATGTGTTGTTTTTTGAGCATGACCCATTGCACGAGTGCTGCACGGTAAAGCATACAGCCAAAGGGGTACAGGTCAATGAAACCTTTCCGCTTTCGGCCCTGGGTTAGCCACGGGCTGTAAGCTTAATTCAATAGCCATGCGGGTAGGCATAGCACTTTCTGGTGGGGGTATGCGTGGTTTTGCCCATTTGGGTGTGCTCAAAGCCCTGAATGAGTGGGGTATACCCATAGCCGCAATCAGTGGTACCAGTGCAGGGGCCATTGTAGGTGCCTTGTATGCCGCTGGCCATAACCCTGAGCAAATTGCCCAATGGTTTGCCAGCAAAGGCCTGTTGCGTTTGGTGCGGCCGGCCTTTCATAAAACAGGGCTGCTGCACCTCAATAAAGCCAAACCCTGGCTGGCGCAGTATTTTACCCATGACCATTTTGACGCCCTGCAAATACCGTTAGCTGTAGCCGCTACTGATGTGGTTGCAGGTAAAACTACCTATTTTAAAGAGGGGCCACTGGTGCAGGCCCTGTTGGCCTCATCGGCCTTGCCGGTGTTGTTTAAACCGGTAGCCATTGGGCAATCGTGGTATGCTGATGGGGGCATTTTAAACAACCTGCCAGTAGAGCCTTTGCTAAGCCAAACCGATTTTATCATTGCAGTAAATACCAACCCGGTGCTGCCCAACCATAAACCCAGAAGCCTGAGGGCTATGGTTGAAAAGAGCCTGCTGCTTACGGTAAACAACGCCAGTTACGGCAAAGCCCCCCTGTGCGATGTGTTTCTTGAACCACCACAATTAGCCAACTACCGTGTTTTTGACGCGAAAAACGCGAATACAATGTTCAATATAGGGTATGAGTTTGCGCTTGCTAATAAGCCTTTGTTTGGGCCTTTATTGTAATGAATTGCTGGTTAGAATATAGCGCAATAAAAAAATGACTGGTTGAATAGGGATGATGTGCTGTGCTGCTAACGCATCCAGCGTTTGGCTTGCCGTTCGGTAGACTCCCACTTGAAGGT
The DNA here is from genome assembly GCA_964643525.1 of uncultured Roseivirgaceae bacterium. Classification (GTDB taxonomy): domain Bacteria; phylum Bacteroidota; class Bacteroidia; order Cytophagales; family Cyclobacteriaceae; genus CAZXTW01. The sequence goes on along the minus strand of CAZXTW010000453.1, from coordinate 537 downwards.
TTCTTTCATTTTTTCTGACCCTTCAGCGCCATTTTCAGGCTGGTCAAATGAATCTTCGGCTGCCTCTGCTTCGGCAATTAACTGTTCAATTTTTTCCAGTAACTCACGGTTGTCACTGTCCTGGATCTTTTGCGTGAGTGTTGCTTTTAACTTCTTCATACTCATTGTGTATTAGGTATTGAGCTTTATCTTTATTGCTTTATTAGTAACCAATATGCAATAATCTTATAATGTACCATTTTATCCAAATATTGGCCCTTGAATACTTTATTATGATGTGAAATAAAAATGGCTGTACTTTGTTGGTGCAATGTAAACAAGTGTTAACCTAGTGTTTAAATACACTACAGTGAATGTATAGAAATGAAGCGAGCGTTTTTTTTATTAGTGTTTAAGATTTGGGGTTGGAAGGTTATTGGCGATTTTGAGCCAGGCCAAAAAAAGAGTGTGGTGGTGGTGGCACCCCATACCTCATCAATAGACGTACCCGTTGGTGTTTGCGCCAGGGAGATCAGGAGGCTGGATATTAAGTGTTTG
>CAZXTW010000452.1:0-5676 GCA_964643525.1 uncultured Roseivirgaceae bacterium | reverse complement strand
CATCGGCCCCCTGGCTGCCAATACCCTTTTGATACATAACAGCAGTTTCTAGCAGCTTATTGTTTTTCAGCTTGTGTTGCAGGCCCAGCAATAGATTAATGGTGCCTGGGTATAACTGCCATTTTTCCTGCTCAAACTCAGAAAGGCTTAGTGCGCTACTGCCGGCCAGTTCATGCCTGTAGGTAAAGTACTGTTTAGTAAACAACTGTAATGAGGCACCTGCACCTGCTGTAAGTAGGGTACTGGGTGATAGCGCAGTTCGGTACTTTAGGTTCAGGGGCAATTCAACCACATTCAGCTCAGCCTCTGCTGTTAATAATGGCCCCAGGTCAGGGTTTACCCCGGGCAGGGTCAGGTTGGCCAATTGGCCGGCGTTTTCTATTTCATAAGTGCGGCTACTTAATATGGCACCCGTTTCTACGCTCCAATTGGGTGTTAGCAGCACATCAGCGTGCAGGCCATAGGCTATAAATGGTTCTGATTCGCCAGCTTTGTATTGGCTTGCGTGCAGCTGTGCCGTTGCTCCTATATTAAGGCCAATGCCTTTGCGGTAGTGCTGCTCAAGCAAACGAACGGTAGCGGCATCAAGAGGTTGGGCTGCCTGAGCTGTTGTGGCATACCGGGCAGGCACCCCTGGCATGGTAATAATGGCTGGTGGCCGCCACGTTGCGCTATGGGTGGCTACCTCACCTTTTGGTTGCAGGCCAATTGCATCAACTGCGGCTACCAAATATATTTCGCTGCCTTGCTGTCGTAACAGCCCTTTACTGTTCAGCACCTCCAGCACGGCTGCAGGTATTTGGTTGTCAGGGCCCAGGTAAGCAATGTATTGTGCATCAGGGTATTGATTACCGGCAGGGGCTACAGCCTGCAAACGTGCCAGCAACTGCTTATAATCAGGCTGTGCAGGGGCTATTTGCCATTGCACCACCCGTACCGTATCTGGGGTGTTGTTGTTCAATTGGGCTACTTCTTCGCGCAGGCAGGCCAGCTCTTCATTCTGTTGGCGTAATAAGGCTACTTCGGCCTCAAGTGTGCCCAGGCTTTGCTGGTACCAGTACCGCTGCGTAAACCATAACAGCAGCAGCATCAACACTACGCCCGCACCCACAGTCAGCTCAGTACGGTAGCGCACATACCAGGGCAATACCGGGTAGGCGGCCATGCGCTGGTGCAGGTTGGCCAGGGCCGCAGGGTCAAAACCAGGCCCTTTATAATTGCCCAGTTTATCTTTCATGATATCGTCAAACTGGCTATCGTCCATGGTTGTCTTGTTTAATCATGTGCCCCGCTCCTTCGTTGCCCTCATCTTTCAACAGCTTTTTTAACTTGTTGCGGGCCATGGCCAGGTTAGATTTTGAAGTGCCCACGCTAATGTTTAACTGGTTGGCTATTTCATCGTGTTTATAGCCTTCAATAACATACAGGTTAAACACCATGCGGTACGAGGGGGGCAACTGCTGCACTGCCGCAATAATATCCTGCTCAGAAAGCTGGCTCAGCGCATCGTTGGTTGTTGACTGGTATTGGGCATAAGAAATATCCAGGCTATTGTAATGCTTTTCATTGCGGCGGTAATAGTCAATGGCTGCATTGACCATTACCTTTCTGAACCAGCCCTTAAATGAAAGCCCTGGGGTGTACTGGTTTAACTTATTGAAAATTTTAATGTAGCCATCGTTCAGTATTTCAACAGCTTCTTCATAGGTGCGTGAATAACGCAGGCAAACAGCCATGCCATAGCCATAGTATAACTGGTACAGCCTGTCCTGGCTGCTGCGCTTACCCTTTTGGCAAGACTTTAATAATTTGTATAGCTCTTTATCAGTAATTGTGGTGTCAGGTTGTGTGGTGGCAAAGGTACAAGAACAAACAATTGCCGGGCACAACTTACGATGCCCGGCATTTGCATAGACTTAAATTGCTTCCTTTTAATTAATCGTCGTCATCTTCGTCTTCTACTTCCTCTTCTTGACGTAAGAATGAGCCGTTTTCATCAAAGTATACTTCAAACTCTCGGCCGTCAGCATCTACCTCGGCAATAAAGCCGTTGCCTTCATCCCGGCTTTCAAAGGCCTCAGCTTCGGCAATGGTGCTGCCACCAAAATTGTCGTTCACATAAGTCACCACGGCGGCTGGCAGGGCGGCCACATCAATTTCACGCTCGGTGCGTACCCAAACCAGGTTTAAATCATAAATGATAGATACTTCTACGCCATTTTCAGTAAACTCCGCCTCCCAGAAGTCGCCTTCCTGCTCCCATTCAGCATTCTCTGCTGCGGGGTGCCTGGTTTCAAAATCAGCTCTGATTTCTGCCGGAATGTCGTCAATGGTTAGCGAGTAGTCATCGTCATTGTTGTTACAGGCCACCACCAGCAGGGCCACCACAGCCACAATCCAAATGTTAATTTTCTGTATGCTCATAGTTCTAATAGAATGTTTGTACTCAGCACGCAGCAATTCACAAAATGGTTGGTAGGCACCAAAATATTTTTTAGCCAGCCAACCATTTGCCTGCTTTGGTGGTCTAACAAGAAAAGCAACACTATGAAACAATTGAAGCTTAAGCTAAAGCAGGCCATGCTGCCCATGTTTGTAGTGGCCTATTATATATTGGTGCATGTGGTTGTGCAATTGATTGATACTGCAGCCCTGCAACAAACCATTTCAGCCCTGTTACAATAACCAGGTAAAGCTGTAAACGTCAGCTGGGTGTCTTTTAGTAATTTTTTGTATGCGCTGCCCAACTAGTGGCCACCCCCTTTTTGTTTTGTATGCATTATCACAAAACACAAGCCTTATGATTACCCTGCATGTAAACCCTGCACAAGCCAGCCACCAGCAAATTATTGATCGGGTTAAGGATATGAGCCTGGCCCACCGCATAGAATTGAGCACTGACCAACAGCTTCAATTGGTGCATAGTGATGAGTGCTATACAGGCCAAGCCGCTATAAACCAATACCTTGACACCCTTGAAGGCTTTGTTGCCCAGTGGTATGAATGCCGCTGTGATAAATATTTTGGTGAATACGCCTAGCCGTTAACCAAAATCATGTTGCCCTGTAATGCCCTGCACGTTAACTTTCAGGCCTAATATTATTGTAATGGATATTGAAAGCTACAGAAATTATTGCATGGCCAAGGCAGGGGTTACTGAGTCGTTCCCTTTTGATGAGCAAACCCTGGTGTTTAAGGTTATGGGAAAAATGTTTGCCCTGGCAGATGTTGATGAGTTTGTAAGTATGAATTTAAAGTGCGACCCCGAGCGGGCTGTAGAATTGCGCGAAAAGTATGACGGCTCTATTTTACCGGGCTATCATATGAACAAAAAACACTGGAATACGGTGGTAACCGATGGCACGGTGCCAGATAGGTTGCTGCAAGAACTGATTGACCACAGCTACGACCTGGTGGTAAGCAGCCTGCCTAAAAAGTTAAAGGCTGAACTGGCCAGCCTGAACCAGTAAAGTAAACTAAAGTTTATGTGAGGCAGTTAAAGCTGCTTTACTGCATAATGTGCCTCTTTCAGTTCTTCAATAAAAGGATCCCAATATTCAACCTCATCGCTGAATACCTCCATAGAGGCTTTGTCGATAATAGCCACTACTGAAGGGGCTGCTGCTTTAATGGTAGCTGCACTGGCAAGGTTCATTTCAAGGTCTATCAACCCTGGCACAAAGTTAAACTCGCGCACCAGCTCAGCAGGCGCTTCCTGGCCGTTATTTTGTTGAACAAAATACCGAAACCTACCAGACAAAACAAAACCCACAAACTCTGGCACCTTACCTGCCTCTAACAATAACTCACCCTGCTGAAAGGGCTGTATATAGCTGTGGTACCTAATGAGCTGTTTATCTTGTTTGCTAAGCGAAAAGTACTGTTCAAAATACTGAATTAATCTCTCATACATGACGGATATATAGCAAAAACCCTCTGATTGAAACAATAATCAATAAAACCATCTAAATTTCTGACTTCAGGTAACACACTAATAATCAATGCATTTACACCCAAGCCCACCATAACTGCTTTACAGTAATAAGTTAGCAAATAAAAAATACCCCCTCAAGCTTTCTAAGCACAAACACCAATAAAACACCTATTTATAAATACCTTTACTTCTAAAGTACACCACAAAAACAATTAATTTGTTGAACCATTTTCACCAATGCGCTTGACATTTCAACCAAGTTCTATTTGATTCGTATTATGAACCCACAGTTTAAGGTAATTGACCAAAAAATAGCCCATTTTATGTCTCGTTGGGGCATAGTGGCTGCCCGTTTATCATTTGCTATTATATTTTTCTGGTTCGGCATATTAAAGCCAATGGGCCATTCAGCGGCTGAGCCTCTGGTATTAAAAACCGTATCGTGGCTGCCACTGCTTGGCCCTGAAACGTGGCTTTCTGTTATTGGCTGGTGGGAGGTAGTGATAGGTGTATGCTTTTTGTTCAAAGCCACCACCCGGCTGGCCATAGCCCTGCTGTTGTTGCAAATGGTGGGCACCTTTATGCCACTGGTGGTATTGCCCGGCATTACTTTTCAGGAAAACAATGTACTGCTGCCTACTATGGAAGGGCAGTACATTATTAAAAACCTCATGATCATTTCTGCCGGGCTCATTATAGGGGGCACTACCTATGCCCCCAACAGGCAATAAGCCTAAACCTTTTCAAATACTATTCTAAAATGGTCCATAATTTCCTTTTCAAAGCACACCCTGTTGGGGCTTACCTTAAAAATGGCTACCCGGTGCCTAAACTCTTTGTCAGTAAAGTAACTGGGTAGCAGCGAGGCATACAACCAATACTTGTACAGGTTAAACTTACGAAAGCGCTTGCGCCACTGGCCTATGGTTTCTATATAATCAAGCCGGCCACTACTTTTAGATATGAGCTTAAAGTGTGGGGCAGCGCTGTCAATCACCATTTCAGCGCCATAAGGCAACCATGACCCTGGAAACTCCTTCACCATTAATGCCAGTACATGGGGTGCAGAGCCTGCTTTGGCATTAATATCAAACTGCTCATAGGGTATCATGTTTTTACCAAATACCATGGTTTGTATGTAGGCCCTGCCGCCAATGGGCAACAGGTTACTCAAATGGCTAAAAAAGTTTTGGTATACCTGTTGTTGCTGGCCAGCCTGCCATTGCTCAATAGAGCAAAAGTGCTCAAATGCACCTACAGAGGTTATGGCATCAAAGCTACCAAAATCGCTGGGTTTTACAGTGCGGCAGTCTTGTATATGCACTTCAAGGCCGTTTTTACGGCAGGCAGCGGCCTGCCCTTCAGAAAGTGTAAGCCCCACACAATTGGCCCCGCGTTGCCTGGTGGCGTAGGTCATAAAAGGGCCCCAGCCGCAGCCCAGGTCAAGCACTCTGCTGCCTTTTTCTATGTGCAGGCTATCAGCTATAAACTTGTGCTTGGCCTGTTGGGCTGCTTCTAACGTCATTGAAAAATCACCATTATACATGGCGCCGCTAAAGTCGCCCGTTTCGCCCATGCTTAGGCGAAATATTTTGTCAATCGTACTGTAGGTAAAGTCAAGGTCTTGTTTGTTTGCCATGAAGGTAGCCGGTTAGGTTATTGAATAATACTTGCTTGTAATCAACAATAAGTACTATTCAATATAAAATATAAACCTTGCGATTAAAAGCAGATAGGCTACT
>CAZXTW010000451.1:0-5690 GCA_964643525.1 uncultured Roseivirgaceae bacterium | reverse complement strand
GGATTTAACTGGTGTGGAGCTGGCCGCCATCCGGGGGCACCAGGGCCAGCCGCTCAACTATGCCGCCTTCTCGCCCAATGGCGCCTACATCACCACCACCGGCTGGGACGGCACCATCAGGCTATGGCGCACCCCATCGGGCATTATGCAATGGCTCAAAACCGCCCCCATCTACAACCTCACCCCCCAAAACCGCCAAGACCTCGCCCTCCCCCCACTAAAATAGGGTGGTTAAGAGTGGCCAATAGCGCAAGAGTCACATTTAATGAGTTCACATAAATTACCCATAAGATGGCTCAACTGTACTACGTTTTACCTTTTGCTTTAAAGCATCCAGCAGGTTATACAATGCGCGCGAATCATTGAGGTCATACTGCCAGTTAGCATCAAACAGACTTAATGCTTCTTCATTTCCACTAAGGCCAATAATCAAAGAATAAAAATGATTGCCCTCCTGCTTCAATTGTAATGCCGTCTCTTTTGTTTCTTGATCAAAATCAGGTATAACCCCATCAGTCACCATCAGCAAATCAGCAGTGGTATACCCCTTTTGTTTCATTTGTGTAATACCTGCCAATAGAGCCGGCGAAGCATCGGTACCCCCATAAAAGGAGAATTGTAAAAATTGAATCAACCTGCCCAGGTCAGCTTCTATATTGGTCAACTCTAAGGTTTCTACTTGAGTGGAAAAAGCAATAAGAAAAACCCTTCTTCTTTCTGCCAAGGCAATTTTCAGTAAAGCAAACACCAGGGTTTTTGCAATACGTTCTGGCGTACCCTGCATTGAGCCGCTCGTATCAACACAAACAATAATAGGCCCATGATCTTTAGCCTTAGGTTTTAAGCGCGTATTGGTATGTGCTACTGTAGTGTTGACCGGTATTTTACCTGCAAAGCGAAATGTTTGTAGTTTATGCTCAGTAAATCGCTTATAAAAGACTGACTCTGTAGCTTCTTCGCTCAATAAGGCTACCTCAATAGGCAGCATGTTATTGAGGTCATTGCTTTCATGTATACCTACTAACTCAGCTTTTTGTGCATAGTCTGTCAACCATTTTTGTTGAATACGTATCTGCTCGTACTGTTCTTCTTCCAGTTCCGTTTCAACGGCTCTTAATTCGCCCAGCATCTCAGCCAGTTGTTGCAATCCTTCTTCATGCTGAAGCACATCAGCATACTGCTCTAACACATCAAAGCCGCTATGCTGCCAACGCCCTTTTGACAAATCCCAAAGCCGCCCCAGTGATGAGGTAAAAGGAGTTAATAAGACTGCCAAGCGTTTAAATCGGTCAATCTTTTGGTAAAGGGTTTTTAAAAACTGCTTCCGGAAATTGTCAATCTGCTCTAGTTCTGCCTGTCTTACCCTCTCATCAAGGTGGGCTTGCCAATCAGCAGCAATCTTATCTTGCAGAGTTGTTAGCCGTTGTGCTTTATTTTTATTACCAGACTTACTCCTAACCTTATGCCCAGCTGCTTTAAGCTTTTCAGATACATCCTGTGCTTCTACAATAGTGTTCAGCTGCTCGTCGTAAAATCCAATGTTAAGTGAAGGGGCAGGCAAGGCATCAATGAACTTCCTAAGCTCACTGTTAATATTTTGCCAGTGTGACTGAAACTTTTGTGGTGTCAGCTTTTTAAACCCAGCTAACGCTGCCATTTCTTTCCCAAAATCAATCTGCTTTGCCAATGCCGTATGCGTCTGCTCAACATACTGAAGCACTTCCGTCAAAATATCTTCTTTTAGGCCGGGAAATGCACTAATGGCCTTTAAAATGGTCGCGTCATGCATAACTTCATAAAGCATTGCATTTAGCTTATTGTCGGCAATCGCTTGCTGGGGCAGACCGTCCAGTCCTTTATGAAGAGCCTCAACAGCCTGTGCACGGTCTGCCTGTGTACCTGTCTGCCCAAATTTGACGAAGCGGTTCATCCTGTTAGGTAATTTTGTCATATTTATCCTTTTGCTCTTCTATCTCAAGCTTATAGGCAAACAACCGGTTCAAGGTATCATTCAAATTGGCCTCAGGGTGTTGGGCTAGGGTAGGGTTTACGAACAGGTTGGTGTATAAAGCAGCCAATTGCACACTTTTATACTCCTCCATTTCAGTAATAATTGTATCTATAGCATCATGCAATGCCTCTATCTTCATATCCCAGTTATCAATAATTGCCTGGTGAGGCCGTTTGGTGCGGTATTCTTTTTTGTATTTCTTATCACAGACTAATCGAAACTCGGCTGAAGAGAATTCTGGATCATTCCAATTATACTTATCAGCCTTCAAAAATAAAGTGTTTGGTTTATTACCAGCTTTTCCATAAACATAGTGTCTATGTTCTCTCCCAGAATCTGTAAAGAGGGAAATATTCCCAAAATCCTTTTTAGATAACTTTGTAAAGTCAGTTCGTTTTATGTAAACAAAATTGTAATTTGACTTTTTTAACTCATGCTTTGGATCCTTAATTTGATAGAACTCACTTCTGGAACCACTAACAACCTTAGCTACCTTGGGCGAGTCATAAGGAATATCACGTAAAACCTTGGTCTGACTTTTAACATCAGCTTTTAACGCATCTATTTCTTGCCGTATCGTAAGTAGGTCAAATTTTAAACTATAACCATGGGCTTTAATGGTATCGGTCACAATCTCTTTCACTGTTTCAATCTGGTTGGGGTGGTCCCACAGGCAATGCACCATTAAAAAGCAGTCCATCAAATCAATTGCACCCCTTTCATTCAAAAATGCACTGGTTTTTAATAGCTTAATTACTTTAAGCCAACGCCTGTCAGAAACATACAAAGGGGCTGCTGTTTCAGGTTGCACTGTTGTATTGGCCTGCTGGTCACTAATCTGCTGATTGTATTCGCTAATCTTTTGCCGCACCACTTGCACTACATTCAGCACATCTTCACCAAGCGTCACCTCATTAATCTGTTTGCCCCACTCTGCATACTCTTCAACGGTTACCTTATCTTCAGCCGCCAAATAGTCCTGGTATTGATTATGATTAGTTTGTAAATAGTGGGCAAAATGCTCAGGGGCCTGAATGCCTTCTACTACCGTACGCACCAAAAAACGGTCCCACAAGGCTTCTAAGCCTTCACCCTGTGCAGGCAATTCATTTGATGCAGCCACCAATGCCTTCAGTTTAATCGAAATTTCTTGCTGCCCATTACGGAACACCTTTTCATTCAACACCGTCAACAACGTATTTTGAATTGAGGGACCAGCCTTCCAAATTTCATCTAAGAAAACTACGTCAGCATCAGGTAAATAGTTATCAATAAGCCGCTCGTACTTGTCATGATTCTTCAATTGAGTAATCGATATGGGCCCAAATATTTCATCTGGTGTACTGAAGCGGCTCATCAAATACTCAAAAGCAGTACCTGCTTTAAAGACGTATTTCAACCTTCGAGCTACCAGGCTTTTGGCCACACCTGGCGGCCCCAATAAGAACAGACTTTCGCCCGCCATAGCTGAAAGCACACTTAACTGCACAACCTCTTCACGTTCATAAAGACCAATATTCAGCTTGGAAAGTATGCGATTAATTCGGTTTTTCATTTCAATAAATAGTCAATTTTAAACTTCTTGTAAGCAAACCAAAATCAACTTAATTAACCAAATATTATGCCATAGAAAATCAGCATATAACTAAAAATCCTAATATTCTATGAGGTAGCTCTACTAAAAAGTTGGGAAGCCGAAAAATAAATAACAGCAAATTTCAAATAATATTATCACAATGTACCGCTGTAGGTACCTGACATTACACCAGCTTGATGAGAAAAATAGCTGTAAAGATGTATAAGTGAAGAACAGGGTATACATCTACCCAATACAACTTGTACTTACCAAGATTACCTTAGATTAATCAACACCCTCAAGCAAGCACTGGTCAACGCTTTAAACTGTTTCCGTAGTATTACTATGAACTCCCCTCAATGATTGAATATCGATCAATACTCAGCATTTACCTTGGCTTTAAGAGATGGTAAGCTTTTTTTTGTAAAAAATTAATGACACTATGCCAGCAAAAGCCAAAAGTACCAAAGCTGAAGTGTTTTACATCAAAGCCGAGGTACCTTACAGGTATACCGATAACCCAAACATACCCTACAGGGTAATTGCCCTTTTGCCAAATACCGACTTGTATAGCTTAGGCATGTTGGTGCTTAATGCTTTTGAGTTTGACGATGACCACCCCTTTAGCTTTTTAAACAATGTGAGACGGCACTCCAAGTCTACCATCTCTTATGAACTGCCAGAAATGATGTTTGACCTGCAACCGATTTTTGGCGAAGACAGAGGGTTACAAGAACTGGACATGACCAAGTTTACTGTAAAAGATTTGTTTACCAGAAAGGGCAAAAAGTGGTTAATGTTGTTTGACTTTGGCGATGAATGGGAGTTTACGCTAACCCTGACCGACCGCCGCCCTGTAGAACAAGAAAAGAAATACCCATACCTAGCTGAGCTGAAGTACGACCCGCCTGTACAATACCCCAATGATGAGTGGTAAATGCCAAAATTACCTGTTCAAACCAACCGCCGCATTTCACGCCAGCCCGGCATACCCCCTGACTACCCACTGTCATGGCTTTTTGCTTCTAACAATTTCCAACCTATTTTTACAGTATGATAATCAGTAACCCGCTGTACGATACTGTATTCAAATACCTGATGCAAGACCCTGTAGCAGCAAAGAAATTTGTTGGCCTTGTTATTCAGGAAGAAATCATTGAGCTGAAGCTTAACCCACAAGAGCATGCCCGGCCCAAGCAGGCAGAAGAACTGGTGGCACAAATGCAAAGCCAACCGGCGGTGGTGCTGTACCGGCTCGATTTTTCGGCCACCATCAGGCTTACCAACGGCACCATTAAAAGGGTACTGATAGAGGTGCAGAAAGCACAAGAACCCTCAGACATTGTACGCTTTAGAAAGTACCTGGGCCACCAGTACCAAACTGCACACACCATTATACAAAACGAGGCCGGTACTGAAATCATTGAAGAAAAAGACCCGCTGCCTATTATTAGCATTTACCTTTTGGGGTTTAAAGTAACCCAGCAACCGGTGCCCGTGATTAAAGCCAACAGCCAATATGTGGATGTGCTGTACAACCAACCCGTAGATGCCCACATTGATTTTATAGAATGGCTGCGGCACGATGTATTCGTGATACAAACGCCCCACCTGCGCCAAAGCCTGCGCACCCCTTTAGAGCAGCTACTGGCACTGTTTGACCAGAGCAGGGCCATTAGCGGCCGAGAATATTTGCTGCACTTTGACGTACAACTAGATGATGAAGAACTGCAGCACATAGCCAAACATTTAGAAAAGCTGGCCGCCAGCCCAGACCTGCAAGAGCTCATGGACGCAGAGTACTACCAAAAGTACAACCTGCGCGTACTCACCAACAAACTGGCCCGTGCCAACCACAAGTCAGAAATACTAGAGAAAGAAAAAGAAGCCCTGACTAAAGAAAAAGAAGCGTTAACCAAAGAGAAAAAAGAGGCCCAGCAACAAAGCCATTTAGCCATAAAGGCCTTACATGCCGCCGGCATACCCCCTGCACAAATTGCCCAAAACCTGAAAATTACCGAAAATGAAGTACTGCTGGTGATTGGCGGTTGAATTAAGTATTTACCAAGCTTACCCTATATTAATCAACACCCTCTAGAAGAT
>CAZXTW010000450.1:0-5691 GCA_964643525.1 uncultured Roseivirgaceae bacterium | reverse complement strand
ATGCTGTACTTCAGGGCGGGCTTGCACAGCTTGCCAATGGCATGCTCCATGGCATAAATCTCTTCTTCAGCATCTTTTACGCCGGTAACCTTGCCGTTATCGTCAACGCCAATAAACAAATGCCCACCGGCTGTATTGGCAAAAGCCACTAGCTCTTTCACAACCTTATCGGGGTGGTCGGCCTTTTGCTTAAACTCAACTTGCTCTGTTTCCCCTCCTTTAATTAGCCGTTGCAACTCGTGCCAGGTCATATCAAACAAAGAATAGCGTGCCACAAAAAATACAGGGTGGCGGCAAGGGCCCGGCCGCCAGCGGGTACTTTTGCCATTGGCCTACCGCAAAAAGTCCTCCTCTTCTTCATCGCCCATATTAGGCATTGAAAACATGCTGCTCAGCAGGTCTTTAAACTGCAGGCCACGGTCAAGCTGCTGCTTGCTAATCATACTAAACTCGGCCAGGCCATGCAGGGCAAACTCCATCAAGAAATACTGGTAGGCATCGTCTTTCTTCTTATGGAAGCTTTTAATCAAGGCTTTCAGGCCGGGTACGCCATCCAGCAGCTTGCGGTATTCGCGGTCGGTCAGGTCATTAATCACATCAATATGGTTGCCATCACCAAACCAGCCGGTTACCTTCTTATAGGGCGAGTCGCCCTTCTTTTTACGGTACTCTTCAGGGTTAGGAAAGTACTCAGTAAACACACTGCGTATGGCTTTGCCAATTAATGAATAAGCCACAATACCGGGGCCTTCCTGCTCGCCTTCATACACCAGCTCTACCTTACCGGTAATAGAGGGGATCACCCCAATAAAGTCTGAAATACGAATGGCCGTTTGCTTTTCATTATTAATCAGCGTGCGGCGCTCAGCAGCGCTCAACAGGTTTTCATAAGCTGAAATAGTGAGTCGGGCCGATACGCCACTTTTGGCATCAACATACTCACTTTTGCGGGCCTCAATGGCAATATGCTCTATCAGGTCTTTGGCCAGCTCTTCTACTGATACCTTTTGTGCCTGGGGCTCTTTAATATGGGCCTCCTGCTGGGTAATGCGCTTGCCAATATCAACTGTTTTGGGGTAATGCGTAATAATCTGGCTGTCAATCCTATCTTTCAGTGGGGTAACAATGCTGCCCCGGTTGGTATAATCTTCAGGGTTGGCCGTAAACACAAACTGAATGTCAAGGGGCAGGCGTACCTTAAAGCCCCTGATCTGTATGTCGCCCTCCTGCAAAATATTAAACAGGGCCACCTGTATGCGTGCCTGCAGGTCGGGCAGCTCGTTAATCACAAAAATGCCCCGGTGCGAGCGCGGAATCAGCCCGAAGTGGATCACCCGCTCATCTGCATACGACAGTTTTTGGGTAGCCGCCTTAATGGGGTCAATATCACCAATCAGGTCAGCTACTGATACATCTGGCGTAGCCAGCTTCTCGGTATAGCGTGTGTCGCGGTGCAGCCATACAATGGGCGTGTCGTTGCCGTGTTTGGCCACCATATCGTGCCCGTAGCGTGATAGGGGCTGCAGCGGGTCGTCGTTCAGGTCGGCCCCTTCAATAGCCGGAATAAACTCGTCCAGCAGGTTCACCATCAGGCGGGCCATGCGCGTTTTGGCCTGCCCGCGCAGGCCCAGCAAAATAATATTATGCATTGACAAAATGGCCCGCTCCATATCAGGTATTACTGTATCTTCATACCCCCACACCCCATCAAAAATGGGGGCCTTTTGCTTCATCCGGTCAATGAGGTTATCTCTCAGCTCTTGCTTAATGGTTTTGGGGGTATATCCTGCTGCTTTGAGGGCACCAAGCGTAGTAATTTCTTGCAGTCTATCTCCTGATAGGTCTCGGTAATCCATTCTGTAGTTTTCCTGTTTAGGTGGTTTAAAAATTCTTCCTGCGGTTGCGGCGATAATCTTCAAATATCATATTGCCAAGCCCCTCTAAGCTACTGTAATAGGCATTGCCATTATTAGCTTTGGTAAACTCACGCACAAACGACTTCAGGTAGGGGTCGCTGGCAATCATAAATGTGGTAATGGGTATGTTTAACTTACGGCACTGTATGGCCAGGTTTAGCGTTTTGTTAATGATTTTACGGTCAAGGCCAAAGCTGTTTTTATAATACTTAATGCCCTGCTTCAGGCAGGTGGGCTTGCCATCAGTAATCATAAATATCTGCTTATTCTGGTTTTTGCGGCGGCGCAGCAAATCCATGGCCAGCTCAAGGCCAGCCACAGTATTGGTATGGTAAGGGCCTACTTGCAGGTAGGGCAGGTCTTTCACTTCTATTTGCCAGGCATCGTTACCAAACACCAGTACATCCAGCGTATCTTTCTTGTACTTGCGTTGCACCAGCTCGGCCAGGGCCATGGCCACCTTCTTGGCAGGCGTAATGCGGTCTTCGCCATACAATATCATCGAGTGCGAGATATCAATCATCAGCACCGTGCTGGTTTGGGTTTTAAACTCCTGCTCGTTCACCTCCAGGTCGTTTTCAGTCAGCATAAAGTCTGAAAACCCATGGTTAATCTGCGCATTACGCAGGCTTTCGGTCAGCGCAATCTGCTCGGGGCGGTCGCCAAACTGAAAGTCACGCATATCAGTACTGGGCTCATCACCCTGGCCGCCAAAATTGGTTTTATGGTTGCCCCGGCCTGATTTGCGCAGCTTGCCGAAAATCTCTTCCAGGGCGCTTTTCCTGATCTGCTGCTCAGACTTGGCCGTAATCTCAATTTTGCCATCGGGGTTTTTATCATCAAGGTACCCTTTGTCTTTCAGGTCGTTAATGAAATCGCCCATACCGTAATCCTCATTGGTCAGGTTGTACTGGTTATCCAGTTGGTTCAGCCACTGCAGGGCCTCGTTCACATCGCCAGAGGTAATCACGGCCAATTGCAAAAAAATATCCAACAGTTGCTTAAAAAGGTCTTGCTGCTGGTTTTTCGGAGGTACAAACTCCGTAAATCTATAACCTATCATAATAAAATGCTCTGCTGCTCGGTAGCACAGTAGTAAAACACCATTGTGCTAAAATGAATTCAATCAAGTAAAAATAATACAAAGCAGCTTATTATGGGGTATTTAGCCCTGATAATGGCCTTAATAGTGCATATTTGTCAGGGCCTTGCTATTCACTACCGGCTGTTGCCCATCAAGGGCGGGGCCAGGGCAACATGCCTGTTGAAGGGCCGGGCTTATGGCGTAAAATTTACATGGGCGGTAACAATAACTGGGTAACAAAATGAAAACCATACTCATTACGGGGGCATCGGCTGGCATAGGCCGGGCGGCGGCCCTGTATTTTGCCAACAAAGGGTGGCAGGTGCTGGCCACCATGCGCCGGCCAGAACAGGAGCAACACCTTACAGGCCACCCCAATATTGATGTGCAGCGGCTTGATGTGACTGATGCCCACAACATCAGGCAGGTAGTGGCAGATGCCATTGCTGCCTATGGGCAGGTACACGCCGTGGTTAACAATGCGGGCATGGGTGTTTTTGGGGTGTTTGAAGGGGCTACTGCCCAGCAGATAGAGCTGCAGTTTAACACCAATGTGTTTGGCACCATGAATGTAATACGCGAGGTGCTGCCTCATTTCAGGGCCAACCGCAGTGGGGTAATCGTAAACATATCATCTGGGGTAGGGCAGGTAGCCGTGCCGGTGCTGAGCCTGTACAACAGCACCAAATATGCCGTAGAAGGCTTTAGTGAGTCATTACAATATGAGTTGGCCCCGATGGGCATACGCGTAAAGCTGGTGCTGCCCGGGCACATACGCACCAACTTTTTTACCAGCATGGTAACTACCAGCGTTGAGGGGCTGCCCGACTACCAGGCCTACCACCAGCATATGCTGGCAAAGCATGCCAGCATGAACAACCAGGGTGTGGCCCCTGAAGTGGTGGCCAGGGTAATATACAGGGCTGTTACAGATGGCCGCCGCAAGCTGCGCTACCTTGCTGGGCCTGACGTAAAGTTGTTTTTAGCCGCCCGCAAGCTGCTGCCCGATGCACTGTTTTTCAGGCTAATGAAAAGCCAGCTAAAATAAAAAGCCCAGCATGGGGTGACCATACTGGGCTGTATTAATTTTTAAGAGGGGGGTGCCTCCTTATGATTTTCTTTTAACTATGGTGCCAAACACATAATCCCACAGGGGTGATGACACACCAAAATTCTTATCATCATGTTTGTAGTGATGCACGCCGTGGTTAACCCACAGGGCTTTGAAGGCATTTTTCGGTGGCTGAAAGGCATGTACAATATAGTGCACGCCCAGGTACGAAATATAGCCTATAATAAAGCCTGGGAAGAAAGCAAAAACGGCATTACCCATTAAAAAGTAAAACAGGTAAAACAGGGCAAAGCTAATAGTAGCGCTAAGCACCGGGGGCATGGCCAGCCTGTCTTTATCTTTAGGGTAGTCGTGGTGTACGCCATGCATGGCATAGGCTAATTTTTTACGCCGCTCAGTACTGGGTATCATATGAAATACGTAGCGGTGTACTACATATTCAATGAGGGTAAAGGACAGCAGGCCCGCAATAAACAAGGTTGGGTAAAGCCACCAAACCATGGCTTGCCGGCTAATGCCCAAATAAAGTACAAAAAGCGCACCTGCACCCAGTATAGAAATGGGCACCATAATATGTGTGCGGCTTAACTTTTCGATTACCGGGTTCCTAAATAGCTGTTTGGTACCGGTATTTTTAGGTTTGCTCTGTGTGTTTGTAGTATGTGCCATAAGTATTCCAAAACAAAAGCCCAAAGTTATAAGATAACCACCTTACAAGACAAGTTTTTATGTGAAGTAGGGCTTTAAAATGATGAAAGTCATTAAATGACCCCTTGCGCAACGCTCAGGTTAAACTTTTCTAGTACTTTGTTGTAGTAATTTTCGTATTGCGGTAAAATTTCTGACAGTTCAAACTCTTTGGCCCTGGCCAAAGCATTGGTTTTAAAAGTGGGCAGGTTATTATCATCAAGAATGTATTTGGCCTTGGCCGTCATCGTATCAATATCACCCACATTACATACAAAGCCAGAGTAGCCGTCAATATTCAATTCGGGCAGGCCACCTGTGTTTGATGATACCACAGGCACCTCGCATGCCATGGCTTCAAGGGCAGCCAGGCCAAAGCTTTCTTTCTCTGAGGTCATTAAAAACAGGTCTGAAATGCTCAGCACCTCTTCTACCGCTTCAATTTTACCCAAAAAGCGCACGTCATTACAGGTGCCCAGCTCACGGCACATAGCCTCAATCTGGTTCCGCTCAGGGCCGTCACCACACAACAGCAGTTTTACAGGCATATCACTTTGGCGCAGGCGGTAAAAAATCTGCATTACATCCTGTATGCGCTTTACCTTCCTGAAATTAGAGGTATGCACCAGTATTTTCTCATTATCAGGGGCAATGGCCCGCTTAAAATGGTCTTTCTTTTGCTTCTTAAACCGCTCAAGGTCAATAAAATTGGGTATTACCTCAATTTCTTTATTAACATTAAAGTGGTCGTAAGTATCTTGCCTTAGCGAGTCAGAAACAGCCGTGATGCCATCGCTTTGGTTAATGCTGAACGTAACCACGGGCTCATAGCTGGCATCTTTGCCTACCAGGGTAATATCAGTGCCGTGCAGGGTAGTAATCACGGGTATTTGTATGCCCTCGGTCTGCAAAATTTGCCGTGCCATAAAAGC
>CAZXTW010000449.1:0-5700 GCA_964643525.1 uncultured Roseivirgaceae bacterium | reverse complement strand
CTAAGCAACGCACTGGCCACACGCTCAAAGTAGCGGCTTATGCGCTCAATAGTAGCTGCACTGTAAAGATCAGTAGCATACTCAAGTGTAAAGCTAATGCCGTTAGGGGTTTGCTTGCCTGCAAGGGTAATGTCAAACTTGGCACCGGTTGCATTGTCAGTGGCATTGGCTTCTTGTCTTTCTGCCGCCTGGCCGGCATCAAAAGAATACATGACATCAAACAGGGGGTTTCTGCCCGGTTCTTTTGGTATGCCCAGTTCGTGTACCAGTTCTTCGTAAGGGTATGCCTGGTGGTCAACAGCCGCAGCAAATGCCTGCTTCACATGCTTTAACCATGTGGTTAAGTCAAGGGCAGGGTCAATCATAAAACGCAGCGGCAGGGTGTTTACAAACATCCCAACTACTGTTTCTAAGTCAGGGTGTTGTCTGCCTGCCGAGGGGCTGCCCACCACCACATGCTGTTGGCCTGTTAATTTGTATTGCCACAATGCAAGGGCCGACAAAAATACCGTATACAGGGTTATGTCATGTTTTTGGGCAAGGGCAGTAGCCGCCTGCACCTGGGCCGGCGGCAAATGTATGTGGTGTTTGGCCGCCTTAAACTGCCTGTGTTGTGGGCGGTCAAAATCAAGGGGCAGCTCAGCCAGCTCTGGCGCATCATCAAACAACTGCAGCCAGTATGCCTTGCTGCGCTGGTAGCCCGTTTCGTTAGCCGGACTGTTTTGCCAGTATACAAAGTCTTTGTACTGCACCTCAACAGGGGGCAGTGTCTGGCCCTGGTAAAGGGCCATCATCTCATTAACCAGCAGCTTATACGAAATGCCATCGGCAATAATATGGTGCATATCTACCGCAAGCCAGTGCTTATTGCCAGCAGGGTGGCTGTAAAGCAGTACACGCATCAAAGGGGCCTGTGTTAAATCAAAAGGGGCCACAAACTGCGGGGTTGATTCGGCCTCCTGCTCACTGGCTAAAGTCACAAACTGCACAGCTGCGTGGGCATTTTCTTGTATTTTCTGCACCGGGCCATCGTGCAGCATATGAAAACTGGTACGCAGGCTTTCGTGCCTTTTTACCAGGGCGTTCAATGCCTGCTGCAGGGTGTCTTTTTCAATGGCTCCCTGCAAATCAAACACCTGAGGCATATTGTAACTAACCGACTGGACATCAAGCTGCTGTAAAAAGTAAACTCGTTTTTGTGCTGACGACAAAGGGTAAGCCTCTTGTTGTGGGGCCTTCATAATGCGCTGGTACCCTACAGTATCGTCTTCCATTTGCCGTAAAAAAGCAATCAGGTCTGGTTTGGCCGATCTTATTTCGGCAATCAGGGCTGAATTACTAAAGTTATCAGGCAAATTCAGTACAATTTGGTCCTTTTCAAGGGCCAGATGCACGCCGTGCACCTTGAGTTTGCTTAGTAGTGCGGTAAGGTGTGACTTTATCATAATAGGTTTTTTAAATACAGGGCACAGTGGTGCCTGTATACACTGGCTGTTACTACTATTGAATTAGGCTGTTTGCAGGGGCATTAACTGTGCAAACGGGGTATCTACCCCCTTATCCACTTGCTTTAAAGTGGCTTTAAAAGTGTTAAAAAGGTGCTCAATGGCGTTTTTACTGTAATTACTGCGAACGTAATTACATACCACCGTGAGCGTATTTTGGTACATGTTAATATTGAAGTCAACATCAAAATAAGGGTAGGTAGTTTGTGGCTGGTGGCCGGCTTTAAACTGGCCGGCATCAAAAGGCACCTCTGCCATGTTTATCATGTTCACAAACACCTTACTTATATGATGCAGGGGCAGGTTAAGGTCATTCACTAAATGCTCAATGGGGTACATGCGGTACTCATACACCTCATTAATTTTGTTGTTTACCTGCGTCACTACCTCTGCCAGGGTAGCATTGGGCTGTATTTTATTACGCAGGTAAATGGTATTGGTCAAAAAACCAACCATTTCTGTAAGTTGCTCACTGTCCCTCAGGGTAGTATTCAGGGCCAGGGTTTGGTCATTGCAACCAGTAAGCTGGCACAACACCATATTAATTAAGGCTATGACCGCCACTGAGTCACTTACCTTGCAGGCGGTGGCCAATGAACGGATGGCAGCCACTTCGGCTTCGTTAAAATACGCGTGGTAAGCATGACCGTGCCTGAACTCAGCAATGGCTATTACGCCATACAATGATTCTTTTTGGGCTTCAGTAAGTTTTTCGTAATCATTTGATTGGTCCAGCTCCTGGCTCAGCTTTTCGCGGTAACCCACCGCGTTGTGCTCCACAGGGCTTTGGCCCAAAGCAGTAGCAATAGTTTCTGTTGGTAAATCGGCCAGTTCATCCTGCCAGTAGGCCTTGTGCGAGAGTAAATCATCACGGCTAATTACCTGTTGGCACCACGTTACATAATCTTTAAACTGCAAGGCCGGTGGTGGCAGGGCTTCACCACTGTTCTGCACCTTGTTGAAGTAAATGCTCATCAGGTCCCGCTCAACAATATCCATTGATGTTTTATCGCACACACCATGGTGTATGGTAAATACAAGCAGGTGCTGGTAGGCATTAATCCTGGCTAGCTGTACATCAAACAATGGCCCCTGCTCAAAATCAAACACTACAGGCTGTGCCATTAAGGCCTCCATGGCTGCATCTACATCAGCAGCGTCACTCAGGTCAACATGCCTTATTGGTAAAGCAAAGCCATCTGCCGGGGCTATTACCTGCCTCACCTGCCCCTCAATAAACTGGTAGGTGGTGCGCAAAATATCAAACCTGTGCACCAGGGCATGAAACGACTCTTCTACCAAATCAAGATTCAGGTGGTCAAGTACTACTGCCTTACTCATATTAAAGGTAAAACCCACAGATGCATCAGGGTTGCGATAGGCTGAAGCCAGGTAGGCTGCCGTTTGCCCTACAGTAGCCGGGTAATGGGGCTGTGCCGGGGCCTTGGGTATTTTAAGCCCGGCATTGCTGTTGGCATTGATATAGGCCACCAATTCTGCCTTGTTTTGCCGTATGGCAGGTATCAGGTATGTTATATCTTCTGCCTCTGGTATGTCTAACTCTAATTGGCCACTGGCTACGGTTAATTTTACGTCATGGCTGCGCAAGGCAACCAACAATTGTTGGGTGTGCATGGTTGATAAACATTACTAGAAAGGTAGTTGGCAACAGGCAGCCTTCAGGGATCTAAAGCCGCCCACTGTGAATGTATTGCAAAAAGGTTTGCCTGCTTTTATTCAGACATTGATACCAACACTTTGCGGTTGCCGGTATATGGGTTGCGGCCATGGGCCACCATTTCATTGTCAACAATCAATAACTCGTTCTTTGCCCAGGTCGGGGCAACAGTTACTGCTTCTGTGGCTTTCAGCACCTCATCTACCACAGCTTCGTCAATGGCAGTGCCATCACCAAAGGTAACCGACATAGGGTACTGCTCTGGCGAATCGAACATCAGTTGCATGGTCTCGTACAACTCTTCGCCCAGATGCCGCGGATGGAACTGGTCTATCTGGTTAAACCAAAGCTCCTCTCCAGTAATTCTGTGTTGAATAATGCCTTTAGCCTTTTGCTTAAGCCTCAGGCTGCCTTCGGGAGTCCATTCAAAATGAATATTGTATGACTTACAATAAGCTTCTAACGCTTCTTTGCTTTGGGTTTCGAAGGTATCCTGCCAAGATGGACCAAGACCAGTGCCCCCGTGTAAATTCCTGATGTAAATAATGCCCCTGGCTCTGATTTCTGCCACCAGGTCGGGGTTCATACTACTCAGTACACGGCGGCTATCGGCCAACAGGGTTTCCCCACCCGTTTCAGCAGGTACCAGACAACTAAAGAATAACTTGTTTGGGTATTTGGCTGAATACGACAACTCATTATGCATAGTAATGATCTGGGTTTTGTCGTATTCTGTTGAGGTATATACGGTACCAGAAAGCTTAGTACGTGGCGAGTTGCCATCAATATAACTCAAAAACTTGCTTGAAATAGAGTTTACAATGTGCTGAAAGGTCTCCATGGTATCAATCTGTACGCCAGAGAACTTCACGGCACCAAACTCGCACAAGCATGCATCTACCTGGGCTTCATTTGCTTTGTAAAAGGCAATAAAGGCATCAGGCCCCAATTGATCGCACTGCCAAACCTTTGGCAGCTCTTTAATGGCTGTTGCCATTGTGGGTGTTTCCATGATGTATTATTATTTGTATTGTTGGCTTTGGTTAAGGCATAACCGGCATGGCTTACACCACTACTTTGGCATGCCTGGGCTGCAACACTGCCTCATGGGCGGCCTCAAAAATGGCCATGGCATTGTCTATAAGCGCTTCAGTAATGATTAGAGGCGGCAAAAAGCGGATTACATTGGCATAATGGCCGCCTACTTCAAACAAGAGGCCCCGTTCAAAACAGGCCTTTCTGATTTGCTTTACAATTTCAGTATCAGGCTCGTTGCTGGTGGCATCTTGAATATACTCAATACCCACCATCAGGCCTGCCACTCTAATGTCACCAATAACAGGAAAACGCTTTTGTATAGCATACAGCCTGGTTTTCAAATAAGCCCCCATTTGGCGGGTATGGCTTTCAAGGTTGTAAGCCTGGGCAAAGTCCATGGCTCCGTTACCGGCGGCAATACTTACCTGGTTGCCCCTGAAGGTGCCTATATGGTCGCCAGGGCCCCAGGCTTCAATGGCTTTATTGTAGATTATGGCCGAAATAGGGAAGCCCACCCCGCCCAGGCCTTTTGACATGGTAATGATATCAGGCATGGCCTCTGTACTTTGAAACGACCAGAAGTTGCCCGTACGGTAAAAGCCGGCCTGTACCTCGTCAAAAATGACTAAAATGTCGTGCTTCCTGGCAATTTCAATAATGCGCTCCAGGTAGCCCTGTTTAGGTATTACCGTGCCCCCCTCGCCTTGAATAGGTTCAAGCAAAATAGCAGCAGGCTTGGTTTGACCCGAATGTGGGTTTTCAAGCACGTATTGCAAATAGTTAGCACACTCAAGCCCACAACTGCTGGCCTGTTGCCCAAAGGGGCAGCGGTAGCAATAGCTGTACGGTATAAAGCTTACATTAGGAATAAGGGCTCGTATTTTATTCCTGAAGTTAATATCAGAGGTAACGGCCAGCGCCCCGCTGGTCATACCATGGTAAGAGCCATGGAAGGCAATAACCCCTTCTCTGCCGGTTTTAATTTTAGCCAGTTTTATTGCAGCCTCAATAGCATCAGAGCCTGTAGGCCCACAAAAGTTAACCTTATATTCATTGCGCAAATGGGCAGGAAACTGCGAAAGTATTTGGTCAATAAGCCTGGCTTTGTTTTCTGTCGGAAAGTCAAGCATATGTATCAGCTGTTCTTGCTGCGCCTTGACATACTCTAATACAAAGGGGTTGCAATGGCCTGTATTAAGCACCCCTGCCCCACCAAAAAAATCAATAAACTGGTTACCGTCAGCATCTTCTACAATGGCACCTTTGGCCCTTTTTATAGCAATGGGCATATTACGCGGGTACGATACAATGGCCCCTTCGTGTGTTAGTTGGTGGTTAATGATTGCTTCAGACTTTGGGCCAGGCAATGTATCAGTAATCATACTGGCCCCCTGGGCTAAATGATAGGTCTCTAATGGTTCCATAACAGTAGCGTCCTAAACGATTTAAAGTTGCTGTCATTTTATTTCATTCCAGTTA
>CAZXTW010000448.1:0-5703 GCA_964643525.1 uncultured Roseivirgaceae bacterium | reverse complement strand
AACCACCGACTCACGGATTTTCAGTCCGATGCTCTACCAACTGAGCTACATCACCATGAACGGGATGCAAAAGTACCTATATTTTCGTAAGGTGCAAATGATTTTAAGATAAGTTAGTAAAAAAACCATCATCTAATTATAAAACGACCATAATGACATTCATACCACAAATAGTTTTTGCAGCGGTATTAGGCGTAACTGCCTGGTTTATTGCCAAGCGGGTTGGTCGCATCAAGAAGAATATCTTGTTGGGTAGGCCTGTTGACCGCAGTGACAACAAAGGTGAGCGGTTAAAAGCCATGTTGTTAGTGGCTTTTGGGCAAAAGAAAATGTTCAAGCGCTTTATACCAGCCATATTGCACTTTTTTATTTATGTGGGCTTTCTGCTCATTAATATTGAGGTTCTTGAAATTGTAATAGATGGTTTGTTAGGTACCCACCGCATTTTGGCCCAACCTCTGGGGGGGCTATACAATGTAGCCATTAACTTCTTTGAGTTTTTGGCGGTAGCTGTGCTGTTGGCCTGTGTTGTTTTCTTAATAAGGCGTAATGTGTTAAAGGTGGGTCGTTTTGTGAAGCCTGAAATGAAAGGCTGGCCCAGTATGGATGCCAACCTGATATTGGTCATTGAAATTGTGTTGATGGCGGCTATTCTTACTATGAATGCAGCCGACCAGCAGCTACAGGCCCTTGGTGCTGACCATTACCCACAAACCGGCCGGTTTGTATTTAGTGCAGTTATGTTGCCCCTGTTTGATGGCCTTGAAGCTGGTGCTTTGGTGTTGGTTGAGCGTGCCGCGTGGTGGTTTCATATTGTAGGCATATTTGCTTTTGCAGTTTACGTAACCTACTCTAAGCACCTGCACATTGCACTGGCATTTCCTAACACCTACTTTTCAAACCTGCTGGCCAAGGGTAAAATGGAGAACATGCCCGAGGTTACGAATGAGGTAAACCTGATGCTGGGCATTGGTGCCGATAACGGTGCGCCAGAAGGCGAAGAAGAGGTAGGCCGCTTTGGCGCCAAAGACGTAAACGACCTGACCTGGAAAAACCTGCTTGACGCCTACAGCTGTACTGAGTGCGGGCGGTGTACTTCAGAATGCCCCGCCAACCAGACCGGCAAGCTGCTTTCGCCCCGTAAGATTATGATGGATACCCGCGACCGTGCCGAAGAGATTGGGCAAAGCCTTGATAAAGGAGGCAAAGGCCTGGAAGATGGCAAAGCGTTGTATCAGGATTACATTACCAAAGAAGAACTGATGGCCTGCACCACGTGCAATGCTTGTACTGAAGCCTGCCCCATTAATATTGACCCGTTGAATATTATTCTGCAAATGCGCCGTTATGTGGCCATGGAAGAAACCAGCACGCCGGCTTCATGGAACAGCATGTTCCAAAATTTAGAGACCAACTTTGCCCCATGGAAATTTGCCCCTACTGACAGGTTTAACTGGGCCGATGAACTGGCCAGTGAGCAGAGTAAGCAATCTGAAGCATAGTTACACCTACAAAGCAACGAGAAAAGAAAGCTATTTATGAGCAATACATATCAAGTACCTACTGTGGCCGAAATGGCCGAAAAGGGCGAAACCCCAGAAATACTGTTTTGGGTAGGCTGTGCCGGATCGTTTGATGACCGCTACAAACGGGTTACCAAGGCCTTTGTAAAAATACTGACCCATGCTGGTGTAAACTTTGCCGTTTTAGGCCCTGAAGAGAGTTGCACTGGCGACCCCGCCCGCCGGGCTGGCAATGAGTTTACCTTTCAGATGCAGGCCGTATCAAACATACAGGTACTGAACGGCTACAATATTAAAAAAATCGTGACTGCCTGCCCCCATTGCTTCAATACCATAAAAAATGAATACCCTGAGCTGGGCGGCAATTACGAAGTACTGCACCATGCTACCTTATTGCAGCAACTCATTAATGAGGGTAAAGTAAAGCTGCAAGGCGGCGGCACTTTTAAGGGTAAAAAAATTACCTACCATGACTCGTGCTACCTGGGCCGTGCCAATAACATCTATGAAGCACCCCGCGAGGTGCTTGAAGCTTTAGATGCAGACCTGGTAGAGATGAAGCGTTGCCGCACACGTGGCTTATGCTGTGGGGCCGGCGGGGCGCAAATGTTTAAAGATGCTGAAAAGGGCAACAAAGAAATTAATATTGAGCGCACTGAAGAGGCCCTGGGTACGGGTGCTAAGGTAATTGCAGCGGCCTGCCCCTTTTGTATGACCATGCTTTCTGACGGCGTTAAAAATAAAGAAAAAGAAGGCGAAGTTGCCGTGAAAGACCTGGCAGAACTAATTGCTGACGCAAGCGGTTTGTAGTGCATAATTGAGTTTAATCAGGAATGGGCGTTGGCACGCCTGTTCTGTGTTTAAAAGCCATATTTACCTGTTTAGGTGTATGGCTTTTAAACTTTATTTACATTTGTTGTGTGCGGGGTGCACCGCGCTAAACATCTTAATTATGCTACAAGACTTTAACAATATGCCTGGCCGTTCAAGAATTTGGATTTACCAGGCAGATAAACCCCTTACCCAGCAACAGCAGGCTGCCATTATTGAGCAGGGCAATCAGTTTTTTGCCCAGTGGGTGGCCCATGGCAAAGACCTGCACAGTGCCTTTAAAATATTTCATAGCCAGTTTTTAGTAGTAGCCCTGGATGAAAGCAGCCAGGAGGCTACCGGCTGTTCTATTGACGCTTCCGTACATTTTGTGCAAACGTTAGAGCAGCAGTTTGGCATTAACTTTTTTGACCGTACCAAAATTGCCTTTGCCGTTGGCGATGAGGTAATACTGGTACCCATGGCTACTATTAAGGAGCAAATTGCCCAGGGCCACATCAATGCTGAAAGCACTACTTTTAACAACCTGGTAACCAACAAAACGCAGTTTGAAGAGGCCTGGCAGGTACCGGCAAAAAATTCATGGCTAAGCAGATACTTTTAGCCCCTGCGGCATCGTAATTAACTATAGCTGGTGTGCCTTACAGGCCCTTATAAGCACATTGCACTCAGAATGATGCAATTTTGTAATGGCTACATATGATTAACAAATATTCTTGTTATCTTACTTGAAAACAGTTTGCTCCTAATATGAAAAAGATTTTTTACAGTGCTGTTGCCTTGCTGCTGTTGGTTGCCACAGCCTGCAGCCCGCTGAAGAAGGCTGAATCAAAGTTTGAGGCTGGCGAGTATGAAACGGCCATTGATATGTTTGGCAAGCTATCTACCAAAAGGGGCTTTGAAGGTAGGGCTAATTATTACATTGCTGAATCGTACCGGCGCTCTAACCGCATCTGGGAGGCTGCCCCGTTTTACAATGCAGCTATCAGGTCAGGGTTTGACCCTGACTCAGCACAGTTTTATTATGGCTTTGCCCTGAAAGCACGTGGTGAGTATGACGAAGCCATAAACGTACTTGAAGGGTTATTAGCCAGTGCTGAAGATGACCAGTATGTTACCCTGGCCAACCGAGAGTTGAGCAACATTAATGCCATGGCCACCATCAATACATCAGTATATGAAGTTGAAAATGCCGGAGGCATTAACACTGCTGGCCCTGAGTACAGCCCTTTTGTAAACAATGGCCGCCTGTACTTTACCGGTGCCCGTGACGACAGCAAGCTGTATAAAGCTACCGGCACCGCCTTTCATGATATTTACGTTACACGCTTCAAAGATGATAAAATTGATAATGCCGGTGTAAAAGGTGTAGGCGAATTCATTAATACCTACAATGTAAATGAGGGTACCATTGCAGTATCACCCAATGGTAAAACCATTATTTTTGGCCGGGGCAACAGTGGCAAAAAGCGCGGCACCAATGATGTAAACCTGTATATATCAAGGTACCGCAACAAAAAATGGAGCGAGCCTAAAGTAATGCCTATCAGTGACCCCAATGCCTATGATGCAGGCCCTGCCTTTAGCCGCAACGGCCGTACCCTGTACTTTGCTTCAAGCAGAAAAGGCGGCTTTGGTGGTGTAGACATATATGTTGCGCACCTCAAGTCAAACGGGCGGTGGGGCGCGCCTAAAAATATGGGGCCCACTATAAACTCATCAGGTAATGACATGTTCCCTTATGTATCTGATGCTGGTAAGCTGTACTTTGCCTCTGACGGGCACCCTGGGTTTGGCGGCTTAGATATATTTGAAGCCCACCGCGTAGGGGGCAAAATAGAGTTAACCAACCTGGGTAAACCTATTAACTCTAATGCTGATGACTTTGGGCTGGTGCTTTACGCCCCCAATAAAGGCCTGATTAGCTCAAACCGCAAAGGCGGCAAAGGCGATGACGACCTGTATACCTTCGTAAACAATGACCCCAACCTGCGTATTGTCAATTATTACCTGGCTGGCCGTACCGTTACCACAGGCCAGGATGGCAAAGACATACCCCTGGCCAATGTGCGCCTGCGCATGCTTGATGAAGAAGATAACCAGCTTGAACTGGTCAATACTGACAGTGACGGTAAGTTTAAATTCAGGATTGACGTTGAACAGCTGTATGTGCTTATTGGCGAAAAGCCCGACTACCTGACAAGCCGTGAGCTTTACAGCACACTGGGCAAAACAGTTGACCTCGCTACCCTTACCCAGTACGAAACAGATATTGTTTTTGATACGTTGCTGCGCTTAGACCCGGTACAGATTGGTGTTGATGTTGAACTGGATATTTTTTATGACCTGAACAAGTGGAACATCAGAGAAGATGCAGCCATTGTGCTTGACGACCTGGTAGATGTATTGCTTGATAACCCTGAGATTGTGATACAGCTTAGCTCACATACTGACAGCCGTGCTGATGATGACTACAACCTTGACCTGTCACAAAAACGCGCACAGTCTGCCGTTGACTACATCATAAGTAAAGGTGTTGACTCAGAGCGGCTGGTGGCCAAAGGGTATGGCGAAACGCGGCTGCGCAACGATTGCAGCAACGGTGTTGACTGCTCTGAAGATTTGCACCAGCAAAACCGACGCACTGAGTTCAGGGTTGTGAAGTATGATAAGAAACTGAACAAGGAAAAAACTGAAAAAGAAAGTCTGGAAGACAGGCTCTTTGACGACTATTGATATTTCCCATCCCTACCCCGTATTCGAATAACTAGCAACTGGCCGCCCGTCCTGGGCGGCCTTTTTCATGGCTTTTGCCCTGCCCAATTGCCTATTACCAGCCGATTGCCGTTATTTGCCGCCATGACTGACCGCTACAGCCAAAGGGGTGTATCTTCGGCTAAGGAAGATGTACACAACGCCATTAAAAACATTGACAAAGGCCTTTACCCCAGGGCCTTTTGTAAAATTGTACCTGATTTACTGGCCGGCCAGCCTGACTGGTGCAACATTATGCATGCTGATGGGGCAGGCACAAAATCGTCATTAGCCTATATGTACTGGAAGGAAACCGGCGATCTTTCAGTGTGGGAGGGCATTGCTCAGGATGCCATTATTATGAATGTTGACGACCTGCTGTGTGTGGGCGCAACTGATAATATTTTGCTCTCGAGTACCATAGGGCGTAACAAGCGGCTGGTACCTGGCGAGGTTGTAGCGGCCCTTATTAATGGTACGGAGGCAGTACTGGCCATGCTGCGGCAAAACGGCATAGGTATTACCAGCACAGGTGGTGAAACGGCAGATCTTGGCGACCTGGTGCGCACCGTTGTGGTAGATAGTACCGTAACAG
>CAZXTW010000447.1:0-5707 GCA_964643525.1 uncultured Roseivirgaceae bacterium | reverse complement strand
AAGGTGAGCCGAATTGTAAATAACCTGGTTAGCAACGCCCTGAAGCATACCCCGGCAGGCGGCCGGGTAACGCTTACCGCCACCCGCAGTGATGACTGCCTGCTGCTGGCCGTTCGAGACACCGGCCGGGGCATTGCCGCCGCCGACCTACCCCATATTTTTGACCGCTTTTACCAGAGCCAGCAACCCAACACCCCACTGCAGGGGGGCACAGGCATAGGCCTGGCCCTGGCCAAAGAGCTGGCCCAGTGCCTGGGCGGCACCATTACAGTAGAAAGTACCCCTGGCCAGGGGAGCGTATTTACTGTAGCCCTGCCTTATGTACCGGCAGAAGTACCTGAACAATGCCAGCCGGCCAGCGATGAGATCACTGAAACCAATGGCCAGGCCACTGATCTGTACCAGCCTGAAGGGGCACCAACCAGGCCCAAGACAGAAAATAGCTTTAACGTGCTGGTGGTAGAAGACCACCCTGATATGCAAACCTATGTGGCCAGCCTGCTAAGCCCCCATTACCACGTACACTGTGCCAGTAATGGTAAAGAAGCCTTGAGCACTATAGCCAAACAGGCAAAAAAACAGCCTATTGACCTGGTGGTAAGTGACGTAATGATGCCCGAGATGGACGGCTATGAGCTGTTAACCACCCTCAAAAACAATGACAATACCCATAAACTGCCCGTGGTTATGCTGACAGCCCTGGGCCACGAGCAGCACAAATTGAAGGCGCTGACCATTGGGGTAGATGATTACCTGCTGAAGCCCTTTTCGCCCCAGGAACTGCTGGCGCGGGTCCATAACCTGCTACAGCATTACCAGGTACGCAAAACCGTACAGCAAACCATAGCGCAGCCAGCACCTGCCCCGCAACTGGTTACTGCCAATGGCACGGCTGAGCAGGCACCGGAACTGCCGTTTGCAGGCAACAGCCAAGACAAAGCATGGATTGACGAGGTGGCCCAACTGCTGCGCAGCAAATTAGAAGCAGAAGATTTTCAGTTAGACGCTGCCGCAGCACATTGCAGCATGAGTATGCGGCAGTTTCAGCGCCGCATCAAAGCCATTACCGGGCTTACGCCCAAAGCCTTTCAACGTGAAGTGGCCCTGCAAGAGGCAAGGCAGCTTCTGGAAACCAAAGCTTACCACAATACCACAGCCATTGCCTACTCAGTGGGCATGCATAACGTAACCTACTTCAGCAAGCTGTATGTAACCCGGTTTGGCAAACACCCCAATACCTATTTTGAATAATTTGTACTGCACCGCCTCACTGTACTTAGCTTTACCCTTACCCCGGCATTACCTGTCGGGGTTTTTTAATGCCGTAAAAGCCCTAATAACAGCAGCGCTATCACATTTATTTTTCCCCTGCTTACCCCCTCTGTCGCATTTATAAAGTGCCTGCCGCATTTGTAAAACAAGTGTCGCAAACCAAAAGCACATGTCGCATTTGCCGTAGTGTAACACCCCAATTAGCCCCTACTTGCACTCATCAAAACCAATGTAAACCAAATCTTTAATACAATGAAAAAGACAATTTTATCACTCACCTTGTTTATGTGCTTACTTGCCATAGGGCAAAGCACATACGCACAAAGCACTTATGGAGGCCGTGTTGGCACAAACCGCGACACTTATATTATTAACCAGGACAACAGCAACTACATACCCGCTTTAAGGTTGCAAGACAAAGACCAGTCTGGCATTCTTGATTTTAAAAACGGTAATTTCAGGCTTTCGTATGTACCCAATGTAAACCATTCAGACTACGGGCCTTACAATTCATCTAACGAGCCCATAGCCAATCCTAGAATTGCACTTAACCCAAGTAAGGGTCAGATTGTAGCCTGGGAAATTTGGGGAGGTGGGGCAGCCGTAAAGGGGTATTGTGACAATGACCAATATGGCATATTTCAAAACTCATATACAAACACAGCCGACCCCACTAAATATGCCCTTTTGCAAGACACAAACGGCAGAACCATCTTAAACTCTGCATCAGGACAAAAGCTCCATTTTCGCCAGGGCAATATCGACAAAATGTGGTTAGATACTAACGGGAATGTTACAATGGGTAAAAACCTCACGGTTAAAGGCACCTCATTGTTTGAGGGGGTTGTTGATATCAAAGCAGGCAATGGTAATGGCATACGGTTCTGGCAAAGTGATTATTACAAAATTCATATGGGTAATACCTCAGCGTATAAATACGGCCCGGTTACTGACTATGCCATTAAAATGAATATGAGAAATACTGCTGGCAGAGGCTGGGTATGGGGTGTGCACCAGCAAGCACCTGTAGCTGCCATAAGCAATACCGGTGCCATGAAAATTAAAGGCGATTTTGAAACAGAAGGCAGCCTGGCAGCCAATGACAAGTTAACCTTTACCTATGATACGCAAAACAGGGTTGGGGGCAAGATATATATGTATGACGGTGCAAATACTGATTACGGCATCTACCTGGCTTTTGCAGGTGCTGGAAGGGCGCTCGATGGAGGAACAGCAGTGGCTGGTTGGAGAGGTGCCTCTCACAATGCGCTTCGGTTCAGGACTTATGCCCATCCTAGAATGGGCTTTATATGGGAAAACCACAACAACGAGCTATTGATGTCACTCACTGGTACTGGCGAAGCTTACATCAAGGGCACGTTAGATGTTAAAGGTAAACTAAGTACCAGTGAAATAGAAGTACTGAACACCACCACGTGGCCCGATTATGTGTTTGCTGATGACTATACGCTGCCCACCCTTGACAGTGTAGAAAGCCATATTAAAGCCAACAGGCACCTGCCCGGCGTACCTTCTGAAGCTGAAGTAAACGAAGAAGGCATTAACCTGGGCGAAATGGACGCTGTACTGTTGCAGAAAATAGAAGAGCTGACGCTGTACCTGATTGCACAACAAAAAGAAATTGCTCAGCTAAAGCAGCAAATCAATGTGCAACAAAACTAAAACCAACAGGAAGTTGACCATACCATGCAAATAATGAAAAACAGGACAAAACTACCAAATAGGCCCAGCCTAAAAGGCTTGAATAACAAAAACGAAGGCTGGCTATTGAACCACCAGGGCCATGCGCGCTTGAAAACCCTGCTCACGTATACACTGCTGGCTTTATGCCTGTGCACCTTATGCATTACCCGGGCCCATGCCAATGACAATATTGATGACGTCAGAAACAACATTAGGGTATTGGTGGTGTATACCAAGCAGCTTGCTGATAGCAGAGGCCAATCTGTGCCAGAAACGATTATTCAACCCAGTATTGATAATATGAATAAAGCCCTGAAAAACAGTAAAGTCAACCACAGAATAAGGCTTGTCAGGTCAATCAAAATCAATTACCCCGAAAGCAATAATTTACAAGAAATGCGCGATGATTTTCGCAAAGGTGTTGGCGCTTTTGGTATAGTATCAGACCTTAGAACATTTTACCATGCTGATATATGTGTTCTGTTTACACTGAATGGCGGTGGCCTGGCGGGTATTGCTGCTGGTGTTGGTGTACCTCGTACAGATGCATACTGCGTTGTGAAAGCTTCTCAATCAGTCGAAAAATATACAATGGCACACGAAATTGGGCATTTGTATGGGGCCGGGCATGAGCGGGGGGCCAACAACAACAATACCCCATATGCCTATGGGCATGGCTATGTGTCAAGCACAGTGAGAGATAATAACCAATACCTGATACATACCATTATGGCCTATGGACAAAATGCTAATGGTAATGTAATTACAAACCCAATTCCCTTCTATTCTACCCCAGCAGTAAGCTACGAGGGCGATGTAATCGGGACAAATGCGCACGAAAATGTTGCAAGGGTACTCAATGAAGGTTATAATAATCGCCTTAAGGGCAGTAAAACAGGCAACACTAAAACATCAAAACGAGATGAGACAGTGCTCAATAAAGAGTATGCAGAAGTTTTTGCCAAGGGCCGTATAACGATTAACCATAATTACGTCATTAAGGCAGGGGGTACTGCAAAGTTTTACGTAATAGGCGGTACTGACCCCAGGGTAATTCTTAAACAAGGCTTTCAAGCAGAACGGGGCAGTTGTTTTTATGCTAACCAAAGGACAATAACCGATGCTGAACTCCGTACAGGCACAGTGGCTGAGGTAGCTACCCAGGAGCCACCTGTAGCAGAAAACCAGGAAGAAACCACTGGCTTAAGCCACTTAGCGGTTCAGGTATTTCCTAACCCTTCAGCAGATGTGTTCGAGATTCAGTTCAAGGCCGGGGCACCACAGGCGGCACAGTTGTTTGTTTATGACCTGAGTGGCAACCAGTTGGCCAGTGAAACATATCGTGGCCCAGCCACCAATGGCAAAGGCAGCATTATATTTAACGGGGCGGGGTTAACACCCGGCATATACCTGTACCAACTGCGGGCAGGCAATCAGGTAAAAACAGGTAAGCTCATGAAAAAATAACCTCAACCACCATGCTGGTTCAGTACTGGCAAAACCCCAACAGAATAATAGCAGCATCATACACCAAAAGCCCGCTACACATGCAGCGGGCTTTTTTTCATGGCACCCGCTGCAAACACCCAACAACTTACCCCAACTGTAACCGGGGCTTTTTTACACCCTGAAAGCCCTTATAAACCCAGTGTGAATCACATTTGTTTTTCCCTGCTAATCCCCTCTGTCGCCTTTATAAAGTGCCTGCCGCGTCTGTAAAGCAGGTGTCGTAAACCAAAAGCACATGTCGCATTTGCCGTAGTGCAACATCCCAATTAGCCCCTACTTGCACCCATCAAAACAAATGTAAACCAAATCTTTAATACAATGAAAAAGACAATTTCATCACTCACCTTATTTATGTGCTTACTTGCCATAGGGCAAAGCAGTTACGCACAAAGTTATGGCGGTAGAGCAGGCACAAAATACGACACATGGGTTGTAAACAATGATAACTCTGATAATAAATCAGTAGTAAGGCTGCAAAGTAAATATTCGGCCGGTTTAATTGAACATGACAACAGCCGGATACGCTGGCGGTGGGACAACAGCACCAGCCATACAGGCTATGGTGATGAACTGATGTCGTTAGACCAACATGGGTGTCTGTATGTAAACAGGGCTATTGACGGTGGTAAGGCACGTGTTGGCGGGTTGTACAGTGGTGACCCAACTGCCTATTTTTATAACAAGAGCCTTAGTAACCACAGCTCAAACTTCGCACTGAAACAAGAAAGTAATGGCACCACCCACCTCAACAGCGACGGTACAAGGCCCCTGTACTTTAAGCAAGACAACAATACCAGAATGCTGATTGAGTCAAATGGTAATGTTACGGTAAATAAAAGCCTGACAGTGAAAGATAACCTCACTGTTGAAGATCATGTAACCATCAATAAAAACCTTACCGTAAAAGACAACTTAACTGTTGAAGATAACCTGACCGCAAAAGGCACTTCATTGTTTGAAGGGGCTGTTGATATCAAAGCAGGCAATGGTAAAGGCATAAAATTCTGGCAAAGTGATTTTTATAAAATTCATATGGGAAATACTGCCGAGTATCAATACGGACCAGTTACCGGTTATGCCATTAAAATGAATATGAATAGCGATAATGGCAGAGGCTGGGTATGGGGTGTGCACCAGCAAGCACCTGTAGCTGCAATAAGCAATACCGGCGCCATGAAAATTAAAGGTGATTTTGAAACAGAAGGCAGCCTGGCAGCCAATG
>CAZXTW010000446.1:0-5733 GCA_964643525.1 uncultured Roseivirgaceae bacterium | reverse complement strand
GGTCAGGTCAGTCAAAAACTCTGAGCGGCCCACCTGGCCCCCAAAGTTGGTGACCACCAGCTGGGTGCTGTCTGCCTGGATGTGGCCAGCCAGGTTGTTGAGGTCAATATTATGCTGCTCAATATGGGCGCTGAGGTGGTCAAGGTCAAGGGTTACGGCCGTGAGCTTGTTGTTAAACTGTAGTTGAGAGAGGCCGTGAAACTTCAGCTTTCTGAATTCTTCAGTGCGGTACTCTTCAGGTACGTAGTTTTCTCCGCCGTACGAAAACAGATCGGCCAGCTGCACCAGGTTAGCGTGCAGGTTAAAATCAATGGCAGAGGTGCCTACGGGGTTTTTGACAAACCACAGGTCATAATGGCTTAGCTGGCCATCAAAATGGAAGTCGCTTTGATCAAGCATGCCAGTAAAATCAACCACTTTAAAATCAGTTGAATCAACCAGAATATCTACATTAAAATCATGCAGCTCATGGGGGTAATGGGTAAGCTGGGCGTGTAGCTTGGTTACAAAAAACTCGCCCAGGGGCAGGTAGGGCGACTCAGTAAAGGCCCGGGCACTGCTGTTGAATTTAAAGCCCAGCGAGAGGTCTTTTATTTGCTCGTTAAAGCCTGCTGTCAGGCTATCGGTTTGGGTAAACTGTTGCAGGTCCAGCAGGGCAGACTCAATGGCCAGGTCAACGGTAACGGGCAGGTTGGTGTGGTGCAAAATGGCAGGCAGGTCTGATATGGTGCCGGTAAACGACAGGTCAGAGTTGCCGGCCTGCACGGTAAACTGGTCTACCACGGCCTTGTGCCCATCCATGGCTGCGTGTATGTTAATATTGCTAAACGGCAGGTGGAAGTCAGGGCTGGTAAAGCTCAGGTTTTGCACTTTTAGCTCGGTATAATAACTTTCATTAAGCCGTTCAATGGCCTTGCTGGGGTCGTTCAGGTCAATAATGTCATGAAAGTTCATGTCAAGGGCTACGGTACCGCTCAGGTTTTCTACCCCGTCAATATTCAGAAAGTCAGATAAAAAGCTCAGGTTAAAGGTAGAGTTGAGCTGCATGTTAATATCTGGCGATTCGAAGTTCTTTACCGTAATATCTCCCTGAAAGGTGCCTGTTTCTGGCCGTGCCGTAAAATCTTCAATGACCAGGGCCATGGTGGTGGGGTGGTTGAGGGCACCGTTGGTAAAGTGGCCTTTAAAAAACAGCTCGTCTACGGCTTTGTGCACAGTGGTATTTTCAACAAAGGCCTGCTCACAGCCAAAGTCAACCTCTACATGGGGCGAGGCGTTGTAAGAGGGGCCAGTAACGGTGGCGTTAAAGTATACCTTGCCGCCATTGTCATACCGGGCAAAAACAGGGGCCAGTTCTGGTGGGGCAAAGGCCAGAAACAGGTCAAAGTTGCGCTTCTCGCCGCTGAACTTCAGGTCAAGGTCAACATCGTTTTTCATGTTAATGCTGCCTTCCATCACAAATGAGGCTGTTTCAATCAACAGCTCAGAGGGGGTAAAGGCCAGCAGGCCACTGTTCAGGTCATAGTCAATGCCTGTGGTAAGCGAGAGGTGCTTGTCGTGCAGAAAGCTGGTGTCGCCATCCAGAATCAGGTTAAACAGCATCTGGCTGTTCAGGTTGGCCTTGATATGATCTGCCGACATAGAGAAGCTGGACGCTATTTTTTGCACAAACACTTCGGCCAGTATGTTGTTGGCCTTGTTTACCTTAAGCAGGTCAATGTTTTCAAGTTCAATCTGGTTCAGGCTCAGGCCCACCGTGCTGCCTTCAGTACTTTCGGTAGTGGGTTGCCCTGTTTCGGGGCTTTCAAAGGCGGTGGCCAGGTTCAGGCTGCCATCTTCATATTGAATAATGTGTACGGTGCCGTTGCTGAGCTTTATTTTTTTCACTTCAAAGGCCCCGGTTACAATGCTCCACACGTCAAAGCCCACGTAAACATCTGCCACATCAATGGCTGCGGTGCGTGCCGTGTCTTTATCCTGATAAATCTGTACGTGGTCAAGGTCAATAGAAATGTAGGGAAAGTTCTCAAAGGGGCTAATGTGGCTGCTTTCAATTTCAAACCTGCCTTTAAAGCTGCTGTTAAGCTGCTTTACGGCCTCGGCCAGCAGGTCGCCCTGGCGGTTGTAGGCAATGCCAATGCCGGCTGCGCCAAGCAGCAGCAGCACACCCACCACAATAAAGAACAGTTTGGCTATTTTTTTGAAGGTACGAGGTAGTTTCATATAAACAGTAAAATAACCAGTATTGGTTGAATTATGAAACGCCTCAGCTACTTTTTATTGCCTGTTTAGTCTTTCCTTTTTTTGTTTTTGCCTAATGACACCTTGTAATCATCTGGGGTGCCGGCAATGTTTACCGTTACAAAGCGGGTGCGCTTGCTTTGGTCGCGGTACTGAATGTCATCAACCTGGTTGCTGGTATCGCGGTCTTTTTTGCCAAACAGGCGCTGCATACCGGCCCTGGCAATGACCTTTAGCGGTATGCGCATGGTATAGTCCATGGTAAGGTCTACCCCCTGGGTGCCGGCTATTTCAAAATAGCCCAGGCTGGTGTTCAGGTTCATGTTGGGTATGGTTAACGCCCCGTTTTTAAGTTGCAGGGTGTTTTTAAGGGTATCAAACCGTACGTTGTTCAGGTTTTTATCAGTAAAGTAATCGGTCATGGCGCTAAAGGCGGCAAAGTTGTTCAGGCTGCCGTTTAGCACCTCAATAGCCATGGTCAGTTCAGAATCGTCAATGGCGGGCACCAGATCGGGGTGCATATGTATCTTGCCGGTAAGGGTGCCGCTTAGTTGGCCCTGCAGGTTGTCAGACACCAGCTGGTCTTGCCCAAAATTATCGAACTTAAACAGCAGCTGGTCAAGGTCAATGGTGCTCAGGGCCATGTTGGGGCTAAAGTAAATGAGGTTGGGGTTGGCCCCGTTAAAGTAACCGTTCAGCTGCATGGTGCCACCGGCGGCCTGTAGGGCCAGGGTATCTACATAAATGGTATGGTTGGTTTGCATGCGGCCCTGCAGCGTAAAATTGTTGAGCAGGTAGCGGTGGTAGTTCATCTGGGCAATGTCAACTGTAAAATTGATGTTGCTAAAGGGCAGGTCAAACACATTAAAGCCGGCCTCATGGTCAACCTGGCCCGTAGTGGCATCGGGCTGCGGGGGCAGGTATGAAAACAGCTGGTCAAAATCAAGCCGGGGGCTGTTCAGGGCAAAGGTATGGGGGGCGGTGGTGCTATCGGCCTTTAAATAGTAGGTTAAGTTGGTGGTGAACTCAGAGCGGCCCACCTTGCCCCCAAAGTTGGTAACTACCAGCTGGGTGCTGTCAACGGCTACATGGCCAGCCAGGCCATTAAAGGTAATGCCGTGTTGCTGCATGGTGGCCCCCAGCTGGTCAATGGCCAACTGCACCGCCGTAAGCTTGTTGTTAAACTGCAGGGTGGTCAAGCCGTGAAACTTCAGGTTGTTAAATACCTCGGTGCGGTAATCTTCAGGTACATAGTTTTCACCCCCGTAGTTAAACAGGTTGGCCAGTTTTAGCTGCCGGGCATCAAGGTTAAAGTCAATGGTAGAGGCACCGGTGGGGTTGGGCACAAACCACAGCTCATAATGGTTAAGGCTACCGTTAAAGTGAAAGTCGCTCTGGTCAATCATGCCTGCAAAATCAATCACCTTAAAGTCAGTAGAGTCAATAATAATATCAGCATTAAAGTCATGCAGCTTGTGGGGGTAGTTGGTTAGCTGGGCGTTGTGCCGGGTTACAAAAAACTCGCCCAGGGGCAGGTAGGGTGATTCAGTAAAGGCGCGGGCACTGCTGTTGAATTTAAAACCCAGTGACAGGTCTTTAATTTGCTCGTTAAAGCCTTTGGCCAGGCTATCGGTTTGGGTTAGCTCTAACAAATCAATCAGGCCGGCCTGAATATCAAGGTCAACCGTAACGGGCAGGTTGGTGTGGTGTATAATGGCAGGCAGGTCTGATATGGCAGCGGTCAGGGCTATGTCAGAGCTGCCAATTTTGGCCGTAAATTGATTAACCACGGCCTTGTGCCCATCCATAGCGGCCTGGATGTTGATGTTGCTTACCGGCAGGTGAAAGTCAGTGCTGGTAAAGCTCAGGTTTTGCACCTTTAGCTCAGTATAATAGCTTTCGTTTAACTGCTCAATGGCCTTGCTGGGGTCATCAAGGTCAATGATGTCATGAAAGTTCATGTTAAGCAGCACGTTGCCGCTTACGTTTTGCAGGCGCTCAATATTTAAAAACTGGCTTAAAAAGGCCAGGTTAAAGTTTGAATTGACCTGCATGTCAATTTCCGGGGCTTCAAAGTTTTTAACTGTAATGGCCCCTTTAAAGGTGCCGGTTTCTGGCCGTGCGGTAAAATCTTCAATGACCAGGGCCATGGTGCTGGGGTGGTTTTTGGCCCCGTTGGTAAAGTGGCCTTTAAAGTACAGTTCATCTACCGCTTTGGCCACCTGGGTGTTTTCAACAAAGGCTTCTTCACAGCCAAAGTCAACCTCAATATGGGGTAGTACGCCATAGGCCGGGCCGGTTAGGCTGGCGTTAAAGTATACGCGGCCGCCATTATCATAACGGGCAAAAACAGGTGCCATCTCTGGCGGGGCAAAGGCCAGAAACAGGTCAAAATTGGGCTTTTGCCCGCTAAATTGCAGGTTAAGATGCATGTCGTTTGCCATATCAATGCTGCCCTCCATCAAAAAAGAGGCAGTTTCAATGAGCAGTTCAGAGGGGGTGAGCGTGAGCAGGCCGCTGTTCAGGTCATAATCAATGCCTGTGCTGAGCGTGAGGTGCTTGTCATGCAAAAAGCTGGTATCACCATGAATAATGAGGTTAAACAGCATTTGGGTGTTCAGGCTGGCTTTGATGTGGCTTTCTGTCATGGCAAAGCTTGAGGTAAGCCGCTCAATTAATAGCTCTGACAGGATGTTGTTGGACCCGTTTACCTTGAGTATGTCAATGTTTTCAAGCTCAATCAGTTTC
Source organism: uncultured Roseivirgaceae bacterium (assembly GCA_964643525.1). GTDB lineage: Bacteria > Bacteroidota > Bacteroidia > Cytophagales > Cyclobacteriaceae > CAZXTW01. The sequence goes on along the minus strand of CAZXTW010000446.1, from coordinate 744 downwards.
AGGCTCAGGGCTGGGTTGCTGCTTATTGTTTCAGGTTCGGTTTCAGGCTCGGCTTTGGGGGCAGGTTGCTGCTGTGGGCTGGCAAAGGCGTTGGCCAGGTTCAGGCTGCCATCTGGTTGTTGAATGATGTGCATGGTGCCATTGCTAAGCTTGATTTTTTTCACCTCAAACCCACCGGTTATGATGCTCCACAGGTTAAAGCCCACGTATACATGGGCCACGTCAATGGCGGCTGCCTGGGCGGTATCTTTATGCTGGTATACCTGCACATGGTCAAGGTCAATAGATACGTACGGAAAGTTCTCGAAGGGGCTAATATGGCTGCCCTCAATGGCAAACCGGCCATTAAAGGTGCTGTTGAGCTGCTGCACGGCTTCTGCCACCAGCCTGTCTTGCCTGAGGTAAGCCATGCCAATGGCAGCGGCCGCCAATACCAGCAGCCCCACCACGGCCATGATGCTTATTTTTAGTAGCTTTTTTAACTTCATATGCCCTTTAAACAGGCATTAAAATAGCCATGATTGCTGATAATGTATACAGTATTGGCTACTTTATTTAAGGGCGTTACGGTTGCGTTTTTACAGGCGAAAGCTTACGCCTATTGAGGCACCAAAGCGCCTGTCAAACTTAAGGTTAGCAAAGGCGGTATAGCGTTGCCAGTTAATAAAGGGTGACACCATGCCAAAGGGGTGTACCCTGTTAGTATTATTGTTAAACTGGTAAAAAGAGGTGCCCAAAACTACC
>CAZXTW010000445.1:0-5734 GCA_964643525.1 uncultured Roseivirgaceae bacterium | reverse complement strand
TAGCCTGGATGGCAATGATGGCACCCTGCTGTATAATGTATTGTATGGTGGTGCTGATGGTGATATTGGCCAGAACCTGGCCATTGATGATCGTGACAATATTTACCTGACGGGCTCAACCTTTAGCACTGACTTACTTACCGCCAACCCGGCCCTGCAAGGCCCCGGTTATGACACGGTATATTCAGGTAACCTTGATATTTTCCTGACCAAATTCTTAGACCAGGGCGGGGCCACACCGGTAATAGACTGGCAAACGTTTTACAACACCGCCCTGCCTGATACGGTTACTACTGAAAATGCCTATGGGGTGGCCGTAGCCAACGACGGGTCAATATACCTGGGGGGCCTTGCCATCAACAGCCCGGCCTTTGAAGTATTTAACAGCCCCATACAACCTGTATATGGGGGTGGTTCAAGCGACGGTATAATTGTTAAGTTCAATGAGTTGCCTGCCATTGGCGGGCGGGTGTTGACTGAAGCAGGCCAACCTATTTTGAATGTAAACCTTGCCCTGGATGATGGCAGTACCATTGTAAACCAAATTACCCCTGCCAATGGCACCTACCTGTTTGACAATTTGGCCAACCAGAACTATACCGTAACCCCTACCAGAGAAATATATGACACCATAGGGATTGATGCAGCTGACCTGGCCCTTGTGTTTGACATTGTGTTGAGAAGGCCTCCTCTTCCAACACCATTAAAAACTATTGCAGCAGATTTTGACGGAGATGGACAGGTAGTGATAAACGACTATATACTTTTGTTGAATTACATCAACGCACCAAATAACCCAATGACACAACTGCCAGCCGCCGCATGGCGGTTTGTTCCGGCCAGCTATACATTTCCCAACACGCCACTGCCAATGGTGCCTCCTTTCCCTGAGCAGGCTACCTATACCCCATTGAATGCTCGCTTGCTGAATGAGGACTTTATAGGGGTAAAAACAGGTGACGTAAACTGCACGGCCGACCCGCAGCAGTAGGCCCAGCCAGTAACCTATAAGCATGTATGTAAGTCATAACAATACCCCTGGCAAGCCTTGCTTTGCCAGGGGTATGACGAAAGCCACTTCGGCATACGCTGCTGAAAACTTTTCTGGGTTTACTGACTACCTCTGCCAGCTTTTTACAACCAATTTAATGAAAGCACAAACGAACACCTTACTAAAACAATAAGCTATGAAAAACAGAACGGGTTCTGACAACACTGGCCGCGCCTTTGCCGCCCTGCTGTTGTTCCTGGCCACTGCCCCAATATTGTTTGGGCAGCCGCCTGTAGATGCTGAATGGGCCACCTTTTTTGGCAATGCCGGCGAAGCCCAGATTTTAGACGTTGAAGCCACCAGCAATGGCGATGTAATTGTAAACGGTTTTACCACCGGCAGCACCCTGCCTACTGGCGCCACCCCACTGCGCATGCTAGGCAGCCCGGGCGGCAAAAGTGCCTTTGTGGCCCGCATTGCGGGCGATGGCTCAACGGTACAATGGGTGAATATAATTGGCAACGTAGGCACTGAGGTAATTTGCCGCGTGGCGGTAGATGCTGCCGACAATATATACGTTGCCGGTGGCACCAGCACTGGCCTGGGCATTGCCTCGCCCGCACCGGTGGCCCCTTACACCAGCGGCAATGATGCCTTTGTGGCCAAGTTTGATTTTGCCACCGGTGACCTGATCTGGTATACCTATGTTGGCTCTACAGGTAACGACTCTGGCGAGGGCATAGCCGTATCAAGCACCCACAACCAGGTAATTTTAGGGGGCACCACCAACAGCACCAGCCTGCCCCTGCAGCACCCTGCTTTTGGCAACAGTGGCGGCAATGATGCGTATTGTGCCCGCCTTGACGCCACCACCGGCCAGCTGTTATGGACTGCCCAGATAGGCAGTGCCGGCGATGACCGGGGCTGGGGCGGTGCCATTGACCAGGCTGGTAACGCCTTTGTAACTGGCCGAACCGCTAGTGATATTCTGGTAACGGCACCCAACAACGGCTATGGCACCCTGAACGGCGGTGGTGAGCTGATATGTGCCAAGTTTAACCAGGCCGATGGCAGCGTGCAGTGGTATACCCGCGTGGGCAATGAAGGCACAGAAATAGGCTGGGAGGTAGAAGTAAACAGCCGCAACGAGGCCCTCATTGCGGGCCACTCGGCCGGTACCGAGAATGTATTTGGCCAGCCATTTGCTGTATTAAACACCAGCAAAGCCATGCTGGTGAGTTTAAACGGGGGCGACGGCACCCTGCTGTACAACCTGCTTTACGGTTCTGCCGGTGATATTGGTGAAGACCTTGAAGTAGATGCTGATGATAATATTTACCTCACAGGCTCTACCTTTAGCACTGACCTGTTTACCGTAAACCCTGCCCTGCGGGGCCCCGGCTATGACCCGGTGCATGGTGGCCATGACGATATCTTTCTAACCAAATTCTTAGACCAGGGCGGGGCTACCCCAATTATTGACTGGCAAACGTTTTACAACACCGCCCGCACAGATACCATTACCTCTGAAAAGGCCTACGGCGTATCAGTAGCCAACGATGGGTCAATATACCTGGGGGGCTATGCCTATTACAGTGCAGACTTTGAGGTGTTTAACAGCCCAATACAACCAGTATACGGTGGCATACCTACCGACGGGGTAATTGTAAAGCTAAGCCAGCAACCGCCCCCACCAGGCATTGGTGGCCGCGTATTTACTGAAGCAGGCCAGCCTATTCTGAATGTAAACCTTGCCCTGGATGATGGCAGTACCATTGTAAACCAAACTACCCCTGCCGATGGTACTTACCTGTTTGACAATTTGGCCAACCAGAACTATACCGTAACCCCTACCAGAAACATACGCAACACCAACGGCATTGATATAGACGATGCTCAAGCAGTGCTACAACACTTTTTAGGTAATGACACACTTTCGCAATATAAAGTGATCGCAGCTGATATTAATAATGACGGAAGTGTAGATGTTACTGATGTGATATGTATTACCAGGTATTATTCTGGCGTAGACGCTGCACTAATGGCACCCCCATGGCAGTTTGTACCTGCCAGTTTTGTATTACCAGCTACCCCATTAGATTCTGTACCTCCTTTCCCTGAGCAGGCTACCTATACCCCACTGAACGGGTTTTTGATTAATGAAGACTTTATTGGGGTGAAAACAGGTGACGTAAACTGCACCGCTGATCCGCAGCAGTAGGCCCTGCCAACAACGGTTAAACCTGGTTATATGGCCAGTAGTGGTGATGCCCCTGGTGAGCAAATGCTTGCCAGGGGCATTTTATTTAAACAGTTACTCAATGAATAACAAATAACTAAACAAATTCAAGAGTAAATTAAACATAGAAAAGAACATACTGAATAACAGGTAATTAATACAAAATAAACAGGCATAGCCTACCAATTAACTCTATTAATTTGTATCATTAACTATACTTAACCAAAATGTATCAACCATGAAAAAGCAAAAGCTAAACGGCTTAAGCCTTAACAAAAAAGTAGTAGCCAATTTAAACACTACTGATGTAAAGGGCGGCTGCCCAACCTACACTTGCAATACCTCTATACAGGTATCGTACTGCGTTGGTTACACCATTCCTAACCCTTGTACTTCTGACCCTTGTGCATAGTTAATCTTGTTTGTGCCGCCATATTGTTTCAATATGGCGGTATTTTTTTGCCTTTGCCCTCCTAAACACCCGCCATAACCAGCTTTTGATACCAGTAAACCCCTACCGCCAGGCAGCCTTGGCGGGGCTATTGAATTGTTTTGTATGCGTGGTAATTAAAAATTGGGTAGATTGGTTTTTTCTGTTGAACAACCAGCCAGGTAACTATGCATATTGACCAGAAAACCTTACTGAAGCAAAAGCTTGACGAAATTTATAGCGTAACTAAACAGCGGCACCACGAAGTACAACAACTTGGTGTACTATCGGGCCTGAGCGGCATGGCCCTGTTTGCTTACGCCTATGGGTGGTACACTCAAAAAGAAGAGCCGGCAGAGTTTGGCGAAGACCTGTTAACCACCTGCATTACAAAAATTAATGAAGGCAATGAAATGGCCACCTACTGTACGGGCATTGCCGGGGTGGGCTGGGTGCTTGACCATTTAGTTGAGCATGACCTGATTGAGCTTGACAACGACGCCCTGTTTAGCGGCATTGACCCCTTTTTGTTTGAGCACCTGAAGGGCCACATGGCCAACGGCCACTATGATTTTTTACATGGTGGCACCGGCTTTGCCTTTTACTTTTTAAAGCGCTACCGCAATACCCGGCAAAGCGAATTAAAGGCCCGTTACCAGCAATACCTGCTGCACTATTTAGAACAGCTGGCACAGCTGGCCCAAAAAGAAGGCACCAGCTTAAAGTGGGAGTCAGTACTGCAGCAGGAAACCGGCGAGCGGGGTTTTAACCTGAGCCTGAGCCATGGCATGAGCAGCCTCATTAACTTTTTGGCCCGCCTGCACCCACATGCCCCGTTTCAGGCCAAAGCAACCCCTTTATTGCAGGGGGCTGTAGCCTATATGCTGGCCAGTGAACATACTGATACAACTGAATGCATGTTTCCCAGCTGGCGCAAGGCTGAAGGCAGTGATAAGCAGGCCCCCAGCCGGGTGGCCTGGTGCTATGGCGACCCCGGCATTGGCATTAGCCTGTGGTATGCCGGCAAAGCCTTAAACGACGAGGCATTGCAACAAAAAGCACAACAGATATTGCTGCACAGCGCCCCCCGCACCAGCCCCAAAGCCAGTGGCGTGAAAGATGCCGGGGTGTGCCATGGGGCTTATGGCAACGCCCAGCTGTTTAGCCGCATGTACCGCGAAATGGGCCTGCCCCCTTTGGCCACCGCCACCAATTACTGGCTGGAGCAGGGCCTGGCCATGGCCACCCATGCCAATGGCTATGCGGGCTATTCACAATTTCGCCCCATAAAAGAAGGCACCATGGGTTGGGAGCCTGCCCTGGCCCCTTTGGAAGGCATTACCGGCATTGGCCTGGCCATTATTGATTACCTGGCTGAGGCTGACCTGCACTGGGACGAGTGCCTGCTGGTAGGCTAATGTGAATAGCCACTACTTTACCTGAAACCTGCCCACGGCTATGCGCTTGCTGCGGCTGCCATATACCTGCTGCAGGGTATAATAATACAGGCCGGGCGGCAGGGCTTTACTTATTTGAAAGCTGGTAAGCCCCGGGGCAATCATGTAAATACTTGGGCTACCCTGCGTTTGGTGGGTAAATACCAGCAGGCGCAGGCTATCGGCCACCGCTGGGCCCCACACAAACCGGGGGGCTGTGCCAAACTCAGCATCAAGGGCAGGGCTGGTTACCTCTACCCCCCGGCTGGTGCTGGCGCGGGCTATCAGCCTGTCATACCGGTCAATGGGCTGGTAGGCGGCTGCCAAAAGTGGCGCTTCAGGCTCGGGCTGTGGCACCACCTGCTGCGGGGTGGGCTTTTTTTGTTCAGGTGTGTTTTGCTGTGGCGGGGGCGTTTCCTCCTTTTCAGGCACTTCAGTAAGTTGCGGGGCGGGTGGCTCTTCCTGCTGGGGGGTAGGCTGTGCCGGCCCGGGGGTTACCTGTGTACTGTCACCGCCGGCAATGGGCAATGGGTTGGGGCTGGGGCTGCCTGGGTTGGTGGCAATGTACCATACCAGCGCGGCGGCCACGGCCATTACCACAGCGGCAGCCACGGCCAGCCGCTTATAGGGGGTGTAAT
>CAZXTW010000444.1:0-5735 GCA_964643525.1 uncultured Roseivirgaceae bacterium | reverse complement strand
ACCGGTGATACCACGCGAACCATTATTGGTAACAAGGGCTGGTACTGGCTTACAGTAACCAATGACTATGGCTGCTCATTTACTGACTCTATTTACCTGGCCCAAAGAAGCTGCGATACGCTTGATTGTGCCGGCAGCAAAATACAGGTTACATCTGTCTGTACCAATAGCCATACGCAGTACCAGTGGCTAATTCAGAATGATTATGACACGGCCCTGACCGTGAGCTGGAACACCGAAGGGTATGCTGAAAATGGTGTGCTTCAACTTGAGCCTGGCCAGCAACAAACCATACAAACCCATAAGGGTAGCCAGGGAGAGTTGAACCAGCTGCATACCTGGGTGTTTGGCCAGCTGCACCAAACCACCCCGGTTATGGCAGGTATATGTACAGATGTTGACTTTAGCCAGATAGAGGTACAGCCTGTTTGCACCAACGACCCTGCCCTGTACCGCTACTGGAAGGTAACCAACAACAGCAACTACCAGGGGGGCATACGCTTCAGGCAGTCGTTCTTAGAAACCTGGTATGACCTGCCACTGAACACCGGCGAGCATGTGTACCTGAAAACCCTGGCTACAGATGCGCTGGTGGTGATGCGCCCTGACAGCAGCGTGCATACCTATGCGGCTGATAGCAGCCTGTGCACCACCAGCCAGGGCGACCACCAGGCCCTGGTATGGAACGGCCTGTGTACTGACCAGGCCCCTGAGTACCAGGCATGGCAGGTGACCAACCCTTACGGCCATGACATGACATTCTGGTATGAGCATACCCTGCCCGATTTGGCCTTTGATGTAGTATTTAAAGAGGTAACGGTGCCTGCCAATACATCAGTTGACTTCTTTACCCAGCTGTATGACCCACACCACCTGTGGTTGTATGTTGACCAGCAATTTGCAGGCTGTGCCATTACTTACCCGGGCCAGTGTGATTTTGGAGGTGACAACCTTGAGTTTGCCAGCATTTGTGCTGACGATACCAGCAGGGTGCGCCGGTGGCTGGTAACCAACCACGGCAGCCAGCGTGAAGGGTACGTATGGTATAAAGTTAAGGGTACTGATAACCCCGTGCTGAAGGCACCTGTTGCCGCCAATAGTATGGTGCTTATTGAAACACCCACGGTGCCTAATAACCCCAATACCCTGCAGTTTGTGCCCTTTAATGGCAACTTCCCTGAAGTAGCCAGCACGGCGGGTAACTGCCCCAATGCCTGTGTTGAGGTTATTGTTGACTTTGCTTTTGACCTTGGGGCCGACCGCAGCCTGTGCGCTGGTGAATCTGTAACGCTTAATATTGACGTGGCAGATGCTACCTATGCATGGAACTCAGGCCAAACGACACAAAGCATTACGGTGGGTAGCCCTGGTACCTATGTGGCCACTGCAACTAATGCTTACGGTTATACCTATACTGATTCGGTCACTGTTACGGTTGATTCGGCCGCCTGGTTTGCCTTTACCAATGTGCCGCCCTTATGTGCTGGTGAGGCTATGGACCTGGTACCTGCACTATATGATGCGATACACTCTCATGCCCCAGCCCCCGCCCTGAGGAACCCGTGGAGCACCCCGAATGGATCGGGACAGGCCGGTGATACCACCGCCACAATTGAAGCAGAGTTGCCCGGTTGGTATACCCTGACCACCACCAGCGCAACAGGCTGTACCTATACTGACTCGGTATACCTTGAGCTGATTAACTGCTTCCCTGACTGCCCGGCTGCTGAGCTAACAGTTACCCCGCTTTGCGTAATGCAGCCCGGTAAGCTGCGCTGGAAGCTCACCAACAATTACCTGATTGATGTGACGGTAAGCTGGAACCTGGCCGACGGTAGCGTGTACCGCGTAACCGAGGTAGAGCCGCAAAGTGATAGCATTATTGAGGTAACCGCAGGCCCTGGTGCCGTACTTGAAACCTGGGTGTTTACTAACCTGCACCAAAGCACACCGGCCGATACCACCCTTTGCAGCAATGCGGCCCCTGTAGCCAGCAGTGACCCCGATACCGTGCAACACAATTACCATAAGCTGTACCTGACCAGTTGGTGTAGTGATGACCCCACACGCACCAGAAGGTGGCGGTTGAAGAATGACCATAAAAATGACTTGCCGGTGCATTGGGAGATTTTTGGTACCGGCCTTTCGGGCAACCTGATTGCCAAGGGCAAAGACGACAACTTTATTGAAACGCCTACTACTTATGGGCCTAACACGATGAAAATATATGTGTATGGCAACCTGCATAAAACCAAAAGCAGCAGTGGGGCCGCCTGTAACCTGTATTGCAATGAGCCACCAGTACCAGCGGCACCTGCTGAACCGGTTGTGGTACAGCCCGAGCTGTTTACACCAGATGATGCGCTTGAGCTGAACGTTTACCCCAACCCATTGACCGACCGCACATTTACGGTAAGCCTCATGGATGATGAAGCCAATAACCAGGCTGCTGGCTTGGCCGTGGGTGCTGAGCTTGAGGCAAGCCATATCAGTGTATTTGAGTTAAGCGGGCGCCGCGTGCCTGTGGCCATTGAAAAACTTACGGCCACCAGCTGTAAAGTAACCTTTGGCCAAAAGGTAAGGGGGCTTTACCTCATTAGGGTGCGCACCAGAGACGGCTTACTCATTACCAGAATTCAAGTAACTGATTAAAGCCTAACCCTCTTGACCCATGATTAACACAAACCGAATAACAGCCAATAACCATACAACCATGCAAAGTAATTACCCTGGCAACCGCCTGTTAACCCTGCCCATGGCCCTGCTCACCTTTATGGTACTTACGGGCGTATGCCTGGCCCTGAGCACTTTTGCCACTGCCAAAACAACAGTGTTGGCAAGTACAAACACGCTCAATACTGCCCCTACTGATACCTTCAATATATCAGCTTACATTGTTGAGAAAGACCCTGACGTAAATAATGTATCAGAAATTGCTGGTATTGAAGTGGTGGGCATCAATAACAACGGGTGGGTGTTTGGCACCTACCCGGTGCCAGGCACCGCCCTTGAGCGCCTGTTTGTGATTGTGATGGAGGCTGACCTAATGCCTGATACGCTCATTAGTGCCGGTGATTACAACAGCATATTCCCGATAGAGCTCACCGGCACCCGCATTGTGTACAACCGTACCAATGGCGTTAATGGCGAGGTAGGCTTTTATAAGGACTATGACGCGCAAACGCAAACCTACGGCCAGGAGAAGCTGGCCGGGCGGTATGGCGACTGGACGGTGGCCACCGGAGCAGCGGGCGATTTTATTGGCAGCAACAGCAGCATATTTAAAGGTAGCTCCAGGCCAGACTATGACCAGATTTATGATGGCATTGATGGCATATTGTACAACCCTTACTTTGGCGTAACCCTGCCAGGCTATTTCAAGCCCGATAATTACAGGCGGGGCTTTTTGAAAGATACTGAGCAGGGTACCTCTCAGCCGGTGGCTTTTCCGCTGGCCAACCGGTTCAACCGCGAGTCTATCATTAACGACGTAGCCGCCAACGGCTCGGCGGTAGGGGCCTCAAAGGGCAAGCAGCCTGGCGATATGGAAAACCTCTACCCGGTGTTGTATGAGTTTAACCCGTCAAAACAACGCTGGGAAACAGGCTACCTGTTAAATGGTGACCCTGGCTATGCCACAGGCATTAATGCTTATGGCGAAATTGTGGGCATTCACCAGCCCCCTGGCAACCCCTATGACCAGGCCTTTTACGTGGGCCTGGGCTGCCAGGTGGGTAGTGAAGAAGATACCTTTGATATTATCAAACCCAATACCTTTTTAACCACGCGTGATATTAATGACAATGCCATGGTGGTGGGTACCTTCTTAAAAAATACCGGGGCAGGCACTGAGCGCAGGGCCTATATATACCAAAACTGCAGCTGTACTGATGGCCTGTTTTATGACCTGACTGATATATTTAGCCAGCAAAACCCGGCAGTAAACTGGACGCTGGAGGTAGGCATGGGCCTGAACAACCGCAACTATGCCGTAGGCCATGGGTTAGACCAGCATGGCAACACCATAGCCTGGCGGGTTAAAGTGCCTATTTGCCTGGCCTGTTTTACTGAGACTGATTTTACCTGGATGCAAATCAGGCCTTACCCTGTGTATGACAAAGTGCGCTCGTTTGATGAGGTTACTAAAATTACCATACGCAATACAGAAGATAATACCGTGGCAGATGAGGTGTATGAGGGCACTGCCCTTGACAATTTGCTGAATGACAATGCCTACCATTTTAAAAATACAGATACCTACGAAGTAATTATTGACTATGTATGCCAGGGTGCTGATGGCAATATTACCTTAACTATAGATGTATTTAATGCCGGCATACCCAGGCCAACCACCAGTAATGTAGCCCATTATAAAAACCTGCCTGCTACAGCAAAAGGCAGCTTTACTGATATACCTGCAGAGCATGCGCTTGAAGCCCCTCGCTTTTTTACCCATAATGAAGGGTACGACTTATTGATTATACAGCAAAACCGTGCGTATAGCCATTTTCTGGTTAATGAAGATGATAATGGGGTAGAAGAGGCCCTGCCTTACTATACCAATAACAATGTGCCTTTGAGTGACGACGCGGCTGTGTTTTCTGACCTGATTGTGCGTGAAATAGAGCTGTGGAACCAGAATAACCCCGGCGATGAAATTAGCTACCATGTGATGACAGACCTGAACCTGATGAACGAGCCACACTTTTTTACCTGGCTTGAAAAGTACCAGGCCGTTTGGGTAAATTTTGAAGGCATGGATGAATTTGGCTATGAGCAGTTTAAGAAATACGCCAATGACTGGACGGCCTTTGCGGCAACAAACATTACGGTGGCCAATATGGGCCAGCATTACAACGGCTATGCCGAGTGGGGCGTTGACAATGCTTTTGAATTGTTTTTACCAGAAGAAATCATCAGGAAAAATGCCAATAACTACGTCTACGATTTGGTAACCAGCCATTACCCCGGTCGTTTTAGGGGCTTTGAAGATGGTCACTGGTCGTTCAATAACTTAAATGAGCACATTGTAAGCCCCTGGTGGTCATTGCTTGACCATAAAAAAACAACCGATAACCTGAGCAGCGATGATGAGGCACAGGAGCAGATTGTTGAAGAGGTAATGCAGTTTTATGATTACCTGGGCATTGCCCCGCCTGAAAGCGAAAAAGAACTCTATAAATTATTCAGGGCTTCGTCATTACGCATCAATGCCAGTGGCGATTATGAAGCCATGAATGTAACTACTAAGCCCACTACAATAACAAATACTGTAGCCGGAAGCATTGCGCAACTGATAGATGCTATTTATCCACAGTTTGATGATACCCCTTTTGATGTGAGGCTAGACCCTGATGCCAGCTATGGCGTGTTTGAAGGTAAAGACGGGCATAACGTGCTGGCACTGAATGGCCTGTTATGGGGCACTGCCAATGACCTGGCCCTGGGTATGGGCGGGCAATCACCACATGCGCAAATGCTTAAAAACACGGTGGCTTATGTGGGGCGTACTGTAAAAAACCGAATTATCACCTCGCCGGTGCGGCAGTTTGTGTACCATGCGGTAGACAAGCCCTTTTTTAAAACCAGCCTGCCCGCCGCAGAAGATGCCCAGGTGCAGTGGAGTTACAAGAACCCTGATATGAACAGTTTTGAAGCCATTGACCCGGCTACTTTCACATTTGACCCTGATGTAGACTATGGCCTGATATTGTTTAAGGCAGAGCACAACGGCG
>CAZXTW010000443.1:0-5742 GCA_964643525.1 uncultured Roseivirgaceae bacterium | reverse complement strand
TACCCCACTGCCGGGCGGCCGGCTTTGTATGGCAATGATTTATGGCTACCGTCAGTGCCACCCACCAACCCCAATACTATTTTCAGGTTTATTGCCTTGTATGATTATACAGATTTACGGGCCAGTGACCTGCAGCACATGTGGCAGTCAATTTACGATACAATAAGCCACTACCAGCAAATTACAGGGGTGCCCAATTTTGAGCGGCAGGCCAGCCAGCAGTTAAATTATTTTAAGCCACAAACAGAAATTGCGGTTAGCTCTGACCACCGCAAAACCATGGCAGTGGGCCCTTACCATTTAACTGCGCATACGGCTAATACTGCACCGCAACACCAGGGTGTGGCATGGAGCGAAGCCCAAAAGGTAGCTTTAATTACCTGGCATATAGCTACTACCCGCAATTATGACCCCTTGCTGGCTGAGTTGAATAATTGTAGTGAGCGCCCCTCGTTGTACCAATACCTGCAGTTGCTTATTGCCGATATTGATTTTGTACGGTTTAATGGCGTTTTTGACCGTGCCCTTAGCACCCTGGTTAACCGCATAAAAAGGCTGCGCCAACAACGGTTGGAGTTAGAAGATACTTTGAAGGTAACTGAGTTTAAGCAGGCAGCCTTTGAAGCCCTAAAGCGCACCATTGAAACCGAAATGTATTTGCTGTTTGGCTTAAGCCTGCTGGCCCACTATGACAAGCCCGATGCGTATGATGAGGCCTATTTTGAATCTTTGTTTTTTTGGTTCAATGCCCCGCAGTGGAAAAAGTACCCGGTTAATTTTATTCTGTATTTTATGGATGAACGGCTGGTATTTACTTTTTCATTTATGTTGGTGGGGGTATTCCATCAGTTTAGAGACTTGAAAGCGCATACCATGCTAAAAAAGCATTTAACCAGGCGCATCATCACCTTACAGAACTACAGTGAAAAGCTGGCCGAGCAACATGTTTTTAAGGCTACTATTGACATGAACCATATTTACCTGAATTACCGTGGCCATGGTGTAGAGGGTATGAAGGTTAACCAGGTACAGGTAGGTAAAACGGTTATAAAGGAAAATTTTGATTTACTGCTGACAGAGCTGGGTATGCATGAACTGCAAGAGCACCACGAGGTAATACGGTATTTGCAATGCAGTGTTTTAAGGCAAAAACTGGGGCACAACCCGTTGTTTACCAACTTGAACCAGCTGTTGTTTTCGTTTGAAAAAAAGCTGTACCAGCACAAAAGCACCAACCGCATTAGCCTTGATGATGGGCACCTGATAACGGGCAAAAAACCTTCAAGGGCAATTTATAAGGTTGATGACGCGCTGCACGCCGCCACGGTGCTGCAATTAGTAGCGGGGGCCGTGCGCAAGTTCTTTTATTTTACCCCTATTAGGCATAACCACAAGCGGTTTAGCTTTGCCAGCAGCAAATCAGCTTTTGAAAAAGATGTAGCTAAGCTTGAAAGCACACTGGTTGAGATTAGGCGGTTAAAGCGGTTTAGTGTTAAGCAGTATGAATCGTTAAAGAAAATTAAACGCAAGCTGGCCGAAGATTTTTATGACCCCTGCTCATTCTTAAGGCAGTCGTTACAGGCCTATGTGATCCCCACGCTGGATATCGTACACGAAGCACTGGTAGAGGCCAATGCGTTATTGGCTGATTTAGAGTTTGACGGGGTATGGACAGATGCCATTGCCCAAACTGAAGCACTAATGCACCAAAACAGTGAGCACCCCAGTTTGTATTACGCCATGGGCGACCGCATGCTGTTTAAGGAAATTTTGCGGAATATGCTGGGCAATGTACGCCATGCGCTGGTTAAACAGAAAGGGCAGCAGTATGCCAATGCGGTTAGTTTTAGCATTAAGCCTGACCTGCTACTGACACAACCCAACGGAGATACCGTTGAGGCCCTGGAAATTGAGGTACAAGCCAGTGGCAGGCTTGCTGATGCTGGCAGGCTGCAACGCCCCACCAATACTATAAACGACCAAAAAAACCGCTGGCAAAAGTTTGGAGGTGACTTTAGGTTAGAAGTACGTGAAGGTAAAAACGTGGCTACGTTGATTTGTATATCACGCAAAGGGTATTGCCTGCCAGCATGCCCTTGACTACCCCTACTTAAACCAAATGGATTGTATGATTGGATTAGCCTACGACGACCAACCAGAAGAATACCTAGATAGCCTTAAAGGTTATTTTGAACAGTATTTTAATATTGAGCTTACGGTTGTAGACCAACACAGGCTCTTTTTAAGTAAGCTTCATGCCGCCCCCTGGGATTTTGTAATGACCGACCTGGTACATAAAGACCCCGATACGGGTTATGAACAGGTAGTAGGTATTGATATTGCCCACAGCACACGCAGGCTGCTACCTAAGGTGCCTATTATTTTACTTACCGGACACAATGATGTGGCTGTTCGGGCACAAGAAAACATTACTAATATTACCCACCCCCGGCTGTTTTTCTCAAAAGACGTGCTGCCCAGCTGGATGGCACATGACATTTATGATTTTCTGCAATTGGTGAAAGAAAAAGACCAAGGCGCAAAAGGATCGCATGTGTTTATTGGTCATGGCCGCTCGGTCGAATGGTTAAAGCTGAGGCAGTTACTTACTGAAGATTTTGACTTGACCATAGAAGAGTTTGACAATACACCTGCTGCCGGCTATAGTGTGAAGGAACGGCTACAGAGTATGCTTGACCAGTCAAAGTTTGCCTTTTTGGTACTCACGGCCGAGGATGAAGTTGCTGATAATACAAAGAGGGCCCGCCAGAATGTAATTCATGAGGTAGGCCTGTTTCAAGGCAGGTTAGGGTTTGAAAATGCGATTGTATTGCTTGAAGAGGGCTGCGAGAAGTTCACCAATAATGACGGCATTGTGCATGTGAGCTTTCCTGCAGGCCAATTAGAAACCACGTTTTATAAACTGCAAAAACTACTCAAAGAAAGGGGTGTGGTGTGAGCCCTTAGTTACTCCTGATCGATGATGCTGCGGAGGTCGTTGAAGACGCGCTCAATTATGCGCAGGTCTTTGGTAATGATTTCTGCAGCGCCCTGCATTTCAGGCTTGTAGTCAAGGTCTTCATTGTAGCTGCTGCGCAGGCCGTTGTTTAGCTTGACCCTGATGAGGTAATTGTCTTCATTGTTGGCCAGTAACGAAATGGTCTCTACCTCGCCCAGTACCATGCCGTATTCGTTAAAGGGGTAGTTGTCAAACTTAATGTTTACTGTTTGCCCTATTTCTACTTTACCCGAACCGCTTACGGGTAGCAGCAGCTGGCCAAAAATATCTTGCGAACCAGGCACTACAGAAAGTACCTGATCGCCCACATTCACAAACTGGTTGTCAGTCCAGTAGTTCACGAACGAGGCCGTACCGGCAATGGGTGTGCGCAACAGGTAGGTTTGGTCCCACGTTTCAATTTGCGTTTCAAGTGCCTTAAACGAGTTGACCACCTCCATACGCAGGCGTGTTTCTTCGTCGCGGTATTGCAGGTCCAGCTCGGTAATTTGTGACTCAAGCTGCGACATTTGAATGCGGTTGTTAATGATGCTGCTTTCTGTATTGGCCACGTTGCGGCGGGCAGCCAGAAAGTTGTTTTTGGTTTGGCCAAATTCAAATTTAGTAATGGCCTGTTTGCTGTACAGCAGCGAATCGGCCTCATAGCGCTTTTGCACAATGCTTAGCTCTTCAATGGCCAGGCGCTTTTGCCCTTCGTTTTGCTGGTTGAGGTCTTCATAAAACCTAATGCGCTCTCGCAGGGCATTTTTCTGTTTGGTATAGAGTTCAAGCTGGCGAAACAGCCTGTACCCCCGGTGGGCATTCAAAAACTGAAAGTAGCCACTTTGCATGGTGCCCACATTCAGGGTTTGTTCAAAGCGGTGGCCAGTGTCATACTCCTGCCCCATAAACAACATGGCTTTAAAGGCTTCTGTCTGTTCCATCAGGGCCAGCACGTCGGCAGTAACGGCGGGGTTTTCTACTTCGCCCAGTAGCTGATCTTGCACTACCTCCTGGGTATCGGTAATAAAAAAAGTGAGGTTGCCAGCTGCCCTGGCAATGATATTGGCAGGGGGCACTTCAGTGGTAATAACCACCCGTGCGGGTATTATGTCAGGGTATTTAATAAACCAACTGCCTGTTAAGATGGCCAGTATAGTTATTAATATAGCGGTAATGCCATATCTGATAATCCATGAAGGGGGCTGGCTCAGTATTTCCTGCACCTCTTCACTGCGCAACTCTATATTGGCAGCTTCTTCCTGTAAGCTGATTTCTTCAACTGATTCTTGATTGGCAATGGCTAATTTTTCGGTTTCAGGCATATCTTCATCATCACAAGGCCCACTGTTCAATTATGGTTGTCTGTCTTTTGGCCTTTTATGGTACTCAACTTTTACTTATTGTCTGGCTTATGCTAATCAATAATACATTAAAGAGATGTTACGTGCAAGGTGGGGCTATTAATTGGCTCGCGAAAATATAAAAATGAATTGGGAATATGAATTAGCACGCCTATTCGGGGATGAAATATAAAGTTAGCGTGAAGCTATAAAAATACCCGGTGGGTTTTAGCCACCGGGCAGGTTGGCAGTTATTGCATGGCCAGCCATGCAGCGGCTGGCTCTACATTGTTAAATGGTTTAGATTTTACTGGCCCGGCACTATCGGTTTGCATCAGCAGGGCATCAACCGAAAAGCGGGCAAATACATCTGGCGAGTAAATAAAGGCCACCGCATGGTACCCCTGCCTGATGGCCCTGGGGCTCCAGTCGCTCATAATCCACTCAAGGGCATCAGTCCATGAGCCAGTCATAAACCGGTTGTCATTTAAGATTTTATACAGGCCACTTTCAATCATGGCGGTTAGCACAGCCTCAAGGCCGGCTTTCACATCTTCCAGGTTAGGGGTTCCCGTCCAGTTGGCATACACCCAGTTATTTTCATGGTCAGGGTATACTTCAATGAAGGCATTCTTAAATACTGGGTTCAGTTTTGTGGTTGTGTAACTATTCGTTCTTCTCATCAATTATGCGTTAAAAGTAGTCGTACAAAAAGTAGAATCAGTGTCGCGTGGTCAATCAGTTCTTTGAATATACGAATATCTGATTTAAGAATGGCGTGGCTCATGGCGAATTATCCCCTGCATTAACAGGCTAAAACATTATTTTACCGAGGGGTTACATGCATTGACCGACAATTGTATGGCAACGACCGAAAGCCCTGTATTGTTTAAGTTTTGCTAAACAAAATACTGCGGCCCCTTGTGGGCCAGGTGCATCATAGAGGGGAATGATTCTGGCTAGATGTTGCCTTGTGGCAGTTGTAGGCAGTATGAACTTACCTGACTATGCCATGGCATTACCTATGCACACTAAATACAAAAAGGCACCTTACAGGTGCCTTTTGATTTTTAGTTTATGAATAGCACCCACTAAGTGAGGCTACCGTATTTTTAGTTGCCCAGCTCTAACTGGTTTTTAACCAGGTTATAGTAATCGCCCCGCTTGGCAGTAAGCTCAGCATGGGTGCCACGCTCAGTAATGACCCCTTTGTGCAATACAATAATCTGGTCAGCATTTTTTACTGTGCTGAGGCGGTGGGCCACTACCACTACGGTACGGCCCTGGAAAAACTTATCGAGGTTTTCCATAATTACCCGCTCGTTGTTGGCGTCAAGGGCGTTGGTTGCTTCATCAAAGTACAAAAACTCAGGGTTTTTGTAAATGGCCCTTGCAATAAGC
>CAZXTW010000442.1:1485-5746 GCA_964643525.1 uncultured Roseivirgaceae bacterium | reverse complement strand
CCGGCATGCAGCTGGCCAAGCTCAAGGCCCGCGTGGTGCGCAACCTGCGCCTGGGTGTGTATGACAAGATTAGCCGCCTGCATATTGGCTTTTTTACCAATGAGCGCAAAGGCGATACCCTTTCGCGCCTGACCAACGACGTGCAAGAGGTAGAAAACTCCATTGCCTCATCTATGAAGGTGGTGTTTCGCGACCCGATAATGGTTATTATCTATTTTGTAACGCTGTTTATCTGGTCTTACCAGCTCACGTTGTTCTCCTTGATTATACTACCAGTGCTGGGGGGGGTGATTTCAGAAATTGTGCGCCGCCTCAAAAAGAAGGCCATCCAGAGCCAGGAGTCACTGGGCAGGCTGGTGAATATCATTGATGAAACACTGGGCGGCATGCGCATTATCAAGGCCTTTACCGCGCGCAGCTATGTAAACGAAAAGTTTAAGGAAGAAGCCGATACGTACCGGCGCATTAGCGTATCAATGGCGCGCAAAAATGAGCTGGCCCCGCCCACCTCGCAGTTTTTGGGGGTGCTGGTGGTGAGCGTACTGCTGGTGTATGGCGGCAAGCTGGTGCTTGACCAGCAGACTAACCTTGACGGCAGCAGCTTTTTTACTTACCTGATTATTTATACGCAGATTATACCGCCGCTGAAGGAGATTTCGAAGGCGCTAAGCAATATACAGCGGGGCATTGCCGCGGGTAACCGCATTTTTAGCATTGCCGATACCGAGCCGGTTATTCAAGACCCTGCCAACCCCCAGCCACTGACTGATTTTGAGCAGGCCGTTACTTTTGAACAGGTAGGCTTTAGCTATGATACTGAGCCTGTGCTGCAAGGCATTGACCTGACCATTAAAAAGGGCAAAACCGTAGCCCTGGTAGGCCCCAGCGGGGGTGGTAAAAGTACCCTGGCCGATTTGGTGCCCCGCTTTTATGACCCCACACAAGGGCAAGTGCTGATTGATGGGCAACCCCTGACAGCGTTCAGGGCCGAAGATGTAAGGCGGCTGATGGGTATTGTCACGCAAGAGTCGATTTTGTTTAATGACAGCATACGCAGCAACATAGCCTTTGGCAAGCCTGAAGCTACAGATGCTGAGGTAGAGCAGGCCGCCAAAATTGCCAACGCCCATGATTTTATTATGCAAACGGCCGAGGGGTATGATACGATTATAGGCGAACGAGGCAGTAAACTTTCTGGCGGGCAGCGGCAGCGCCTTAGCATTGCACGCGCCGTACTAAAAAACCCACCCATTTTAATACTAGACGAGGCGACCTCGGCGTTAGATTCAGAGTCAGAACGGCTGGTGCAAGATGCACTGACCAAGCTCATGCAAGACCGTACCTCGCTGGTTATTGCCCACCGCCTCAGTACCATACAACATGCAGATGAGATTGTGGTGCTGCAAAAAGGGCAAATTATTGAGCGGGGCACGCACAATGAGCTTATGGCACAAAACGGCGTGTATACCAAACTGAACCGCATGCAGGCGCTTTAAAAATAAAAAAGGTACATGGCAACCAATGGTAACATGAAAAAGCCGTATCTTGTAGTTCTGTTTCATTATCAGGCAACTAACTGTAGCTTTAATTACAGTCATTATGCCTAAGTAAACAAGACACGCAACTACCTGCGGCCCCGGTGCCTGCTAACCCTGAAAAGTATTCAAATGGTATGAAATGGCTTAAAGCAGTCTTTTACATCGTTTATTTTACCTTTATTGTATCAGTATTGATGTTTCAGTTCAATGCTGATTTTTTCTACAGCCAGTTTGGTATTGCAGGTACCATCAGGTTAACCAAAATATTGCCTGCCATTACAGCAGGCATTATGCTTGCCCACTGGGCCATACAAAACATACATATTGTGTTACTCAAACGCCGCAACAAACAACTGGCTAATGAAAACAGCCAGTTAAAGGGCCAGCCCACGGCGTTTAGGCGCACAACCCCCAACCCCATGGTACAGGTTGCCACCCAGGGCAGCGAAGGTTAGGCCTGCCAAAAGCAAGTTTTTATTGCCAAAGCCCTGTTGTTGCTTTCTTTTTACAGGGCACCGCTTATCTTAGCGGCAAATGTTTATGAACATGAATGCACAACAAATCATTTCGCAAGAGCTGGAAGCCGCTGCCACGGTGTTGCAACAGTTTATGGCCGATGCCGAGCAACTGCAACGGGTAGAAGCCGCTGCCCGCCTGATGGCCGATGCACTACAAGCAGGCAACAAAATTATCAGTTGCGGCAACGGGGGCTCACATTGCGATGCGATGCACTTTGCTGAAGAGCTGAGCGGGCGCTTCAGGGAAAACCGCAAGGCACTGGCCGCCATAGCGGTATCAGACCCCAGCCATATTAGCTGCACAGCCAACGATTTTGGTTTTGAGTTCATTTTTTCGCGCTTTGTAGAAGGGCTGGGCCAGGCTGGCGATGTACTGGTAGGCATTAGCACCAGCGGCAACTCAGCCAACGTGCTGCGCGCTGCCGCAGCTGCCAAAGCCAAAGGCATGCAGGTAGTAGTGCTGACAGGCAAAGACGGTGGCCAACTGGCCCCACTGGCTGATGTGGCCCTGGTAGTGCCCCATTTTGGTTATGCCGACCGCATACAAGAGGTACATATTAAGTTAATACATATCATGATTCTGCTCATTGAGCAATACGTAGCCAAATAAACCTATGCTGGCAAAAACATTTGGCAGCGCCGTACAGGGGGTTGATGCCTATATGGTTACCGTTGAGCTGAATATTATGAACGGCACCGGCCATATTATGGTGGGCCTGCCTGATAATGCGGTAAAAGAAAGTTTCTGGCGCGTAAGCAGCGCCATTAAGGAAAATGGATTTGATTACCCCCGCCGCCGGGTGGTGGTAAACCTGGCCCCCGCCGATATAAGAAAAGAAGGCTCAAGCTACGACCTGCCCATAGCGTTGTGCATTCTCAAAGCCATGGGCAACCTGCCAGATGCCAACCTGGAAGCATATGTGATTATGGGTGAGCTGGCCCTTGACGGCACCCTGCGCCCCATCAGGGGTGTACTGCCTATTGCCATTGAGGCGCGCAAACAAGGGTTTAAAGGTATTGTGCTGCCCATGGTAAATGCCGCTGAGGCGGCCATTGTTGACCAGCTGGATGTAATAGGCGTGAACACCCTGAAAGAGGCCGTTGGCTTTTTTACTGGCCAGGAAACCATAGAGCCGGTAGCTAAGGATACGCGTGACCTGTTTTTTACTTATATCAATAATTACGAGTACGACTTTGCTGATGTACAAGGGCAGGAAAATATTAAGCGTGCCCTTGAAATAGCGGCTGCCGGTGGCCACAATGCCATTATGGTGGGGCCACCCGGTGCCGGCAAAACGATGCTGGCCAAAAGCCTGCCCTCTATTTTGCCACCGCTAACCCTGCATGAGGCTTTAGAAACAACCAAGATACACTCGGTAGCGGGCAAGCTGGGCGAAGATGCCTCGCTGATAACCACACGCCCCTTCCGCAGCCCACACCACACCATTAGCGATGTGGCCCTGGTGGGCGGAGGCAGCCTGCCACAGCCAGGCGAGATATCGCTGGCCCACCACGGTGTACTGTTTTTAGATGAACTGCCCGAGTTTAAGCGAAGCGCCCTGGAGGTGATGCGGCAGCCCCTGGAAGAGCGCCGTGTGACCATAGCACGCGCCCGCCTGACGATGGAGTACCCCGCCAGCTTTATGCTGATTGCCAGCATGAACCCCTGCCCCTGCGGCTTTTACAACCACCCTGAGAAGGAATGTGTATGCGCCCCCGGCACGGTTGAGCGCTACCTGAATAAGATTAGCGGCCCACTGCTTGACCGCATTGACCTGCACGTAGAGGTAACACCCGTCTCGTTTGATGAGATGACTGCCCAGCGCAAGGCAGAAAGCAGTGAGGCCATACGCACCCGCGTCATTGCCGCGAGAGAAATTCAGCACCAGCGCTTTGCCCAGCACCCCAAGGTGTACCACAACGCCATGATGGGTGCCCAGCTGGCCAAACAGGTGTGCCAGATTAACCAGGCAGGCATGGTACTGCTCAAAAAGGCCATGGAAAAGCTGGGCCTGAGCGCCCGCGCCTATGACCGCATCCTGAAGGTATCGCGCACCATAGCCGACCTGGCCGGCAGTGATGACATACAGCTGGAACACCTGGCTGAAGCTATTCAGTACCGCAGCCTTGACCGTGACTCGTGGGCACGCTAGATTTAGAAATCAGAAATAAGAGGTAAGAGTTCAGAATGTAGAGCCGCCGATT
>CAZXTW010000442.1:0-1475 GCA_964643525.1 uncultured Roseivirgaceae bacterium | reverse complement strand
CTTGAAATACGGCAAGCTGCAAATGTGTTTTAACCGCGCTGGCGGACGGCCTCAAACAGGGTAACGGCAGCAGCGGCTGATACATTGAGGCTGCCTACTTTGCCCTGCATGGGCAGAGCTGCCAGATGGTCGGCAATTTTAAGCAGCTCATTGCTAATGCCATCTTCTTCAGAGCCAAACACCAGCGCCAATGGGCCCTCCAGGGCAGTGGCATACAGGCTTTCAGCCGCTTTTTCAGTACAGGCCACCACCCTGATGCCCGACTGCTGTAAGTACCTGACGGTTTTGTAGAGGCTATCTTCGCGGCACAGGGGCAGGTGGTTCAGTGCCCCGGCTGATGTTTTCATGGCATCGCTGCTGATGCTGGCACTGCCCTTGGCAGGCACCACCACTGCATGCGCCCCGGCACACTCGGCAGTGCGGACAATGGCCCCAAGGTTACGCACATCGGTTATACGGTCTAACACCACCAGCAAGGGGTCTTGCCCTGCTGCAAAACAGGTGCTGATTACATTGTCTAACGAACGGAAGCTTACAGCCGATAGCAGGCATACCACGCCCTGGTGGTTTTTGCGGGTAAATTTATTGAGGCGTTGCAGCGGCACACGTGACACCGGAATGTGGTTTTGGCGGGCCACCTGCAACAGCTGGGCCACCAGTTCATTGCTGAGGCCCTGCTGTACAAACAGTTTGTCAATATCACGGCCAGCGTGTATGGCCTCTATCACGGCGCGGGTGCCAAATACCAGGTCCTGATTTTTGGCTGGCCCCTGAGGGGTAGCTGAAGGGTTATTCAATATTAATGGTGCCTTTGCGCCAGGCCCTTACCGTTTCAAACCATGGGTTGCTGTAACTGCGGTACCTGACCAATTCATAATGGTTTTCGTTAAAGATGTTTTTAACGCGGGCAAAGGTAAAGTTAATTTTTGACTTCAACACCGAGGGTTTGTACTCCCAAACTTCTTCGGCATGGTTGCGCCACACCATACTGGGTGGGCCATAGAGTATGTAAATCATGCCCCGGTCTGTTTTCCAGCCCTCTTTGTAAGTGGTAAACAGCATATTGGCCCGGCTAACACGCCCGTAATAAGCCTTAATAATACGCCGGGCCTTTTGGGGGCTTTCTGATACATTGAGCCAAAACTGGTCTAAGGCCTGCTTGGGGTCAGTGGCGCTTTCAAGGCCGCGCCGCTCTTGCAGGGTGCTGAGGTATACCAGCGGCAGCACCAGCTGCTGGGCCGTTCGGTATTTGGGGTAGGCTTCATCAAACACCATCAGGCTAAAGCCACTAAGCCCGGCAGTATCGGCCTGTAAAAAATACAGGCCTGGCTTTTGGGGCTTCCAAAGGCTACCTACCGGTATTTGCAGCACGCTGTCAATCACCAGGTTTTTGGGCACAAAAGTGCCCCCGCCCATAGGCGGAGCAGCCGGGTTAAAAACTGGTTTGTAATGGTATGCTGTTACAGCAGTGAGGG
>CAZXTW010000441.1:0-5748 GCA_964643525.1 uncultured Roseivirgaceae bacterium | reverse complement strand
TACCATATTACCGCTACCCACCCCGAGGGGGCTGGCGCGCGCCTGGCCATACAGCAGGCCATAGAAGAGGCGGGCATTACCCCGGCCCAGGTAAACTATGTGAATGCCCACGCCACCAGCACACCTGTAGGTGATATTTCAGAAGTAAAAGGCCTGGTGAATTACTTTGGCGATGGCATTGGCCAGGTAGCCATTAGCGCCACCAAGTCAATGACAGGCCACCTGTTGGGTGGTGCCGGGGCCATAGAGGCTGTGGCCACTGTCATGTCAGTAAAGCACAACATTGTGCCACCCACCATCAATACCACCGATATTGACCCCGCCATTGATGCCAACGCGCATATTGTTGTTGGCCAGAAAGAAGAGCGCCCCATACAATACGCCCTGAGCAACACCTTTGGCTTTGGCGGCCATAATGCTACCGTGCTGGTGAAGAAATATGAGGGTTAATAATTGATAATGAACAGTTAATAATGAATAATTAATACCTGTTACTCCAAAAACGCTGGTGTCCCGATTGAAAATCGGGACACCAATACTTGTAGAGCCTCCAGGCTCTACCTGATAAAGAATACGTACAGGTAAATCAGGGCGAACACCGTGAG
The DNA here is from genome assembly GCA_964643525.1 of uncultured Roseivirgaceae bacterium. Classification (GTDB taxonomy): domain Bacteria; phylum Bacteroidota; class Bacteroidia; order Cytophagales; family Cyclobacteriaceae; genus CAZXTW01. The sequence continues at coordinate 5,143 of CAZXTW010000441.1, read as the reverse complement.
GAATACCAGGCCTGCAATGGCTGTAACGTGCATCCACCTGGGTGGGCGATAGGCTGCCCCCACCTCTTTGCTGCGGATTACCTTAAAGTTGATGAGCGCAATAATGGGCGCAATCAAAAACGATAAGATCGTGGCCAGGTCAACCAGGCTTTTCAGGCTGCCAATAAAGAAATTAATCACCAGAAACGACACCGCGGCCGTGCCAATCATCACAGGCACATACAGGCCGCGGCCTTTCTTTTGCTCCCCCTTCACAAACAGCAGGGTAAGCGTTTCGCCCATGGCCCGGCTGTAGCCGTCAAGCACTGTAATGGTGGTGCTAAACATGGTAGAAAAGGCCGCAATGGCAATTACCAGGTAACACCACTCGCCAATGGTAGAAGTGTACAGGCTAATGAGCTGCCCGGCAAATACGGTTGAGTTGTTTGACAGCTCCTGGCCGGTGCCAAACAACACCATGGCCCCCAGCGTTAAAAACGCCAGTGACAGCACCGCCGTTACAATATAGCCCAGGTTAAAATCAACCAGGGTAGCCTTCAGGTCGGGCTTTTTGCCGTCTTTGGCGTACTTCTCTACCGCCCATATTGAATTCCAGGCGCTCAGGTCAACGGCCGTGGGCATCCACCCCATCAGGGCCACAATAAAAATCAGGCTGGTGGTATCGGTCAGCGGCGGGGCCACCCGTGCCTCGGCCGGGGCGGCAAAGCCATTGGCCAGGGCCGCTATAAAAGCAATAAGTGTTGAAATCAGCAGGGCTGAAGCCACTACCTTCAATATATTTTCAAGCAGGTTGTACTTGCCTATGGCCAGTATTACCATACACACCACAAACACAATGGCCGATACCCACTCGGTACCCAGCTGTATGCCCAACAGCTTGGCCAGCAGGCCGGCCGTTACAAACGTAACGGCAGCCGTTACGGTAAACATAGTAAGCAACGACAGCACCAGGTACAGCACCAGCATCCACTGGCCCTGCTTTTTATAGCCGTGCAGCAGGCTGGTGCCCGTTGCGGCGGCATAGCGCGAGCCAAACTCAAAAAACGGGTACTTAAAAAAGTTGGCCAGTACAATAAAAACCAGCAGCTCAAAGCCAAAGTCGGCCCCGGCGCGGGTGCTTTGCACCAGGTGCGATACGCCAATGCAGGTGCTGGCAAACAAAATGCCCGGCCCCAACGACTGAATAAATTTGGTGATGCGTTGCATAAATCAGTTTACAAAATACAGCTAAAAATAGCGCATTCTGGCAGCCCTGCCAGCCGCAGTCCATAAAAAAAGGGGCATTAGCCCCTTTTGTATTGATATTATTAAGTGTTCTGCTGTTACGCCTCTTGCTGAAAGGGGTAACGGTAGTCAGTAGGGGGCACAAAGTTTTCCTTAATGGTGCGGGGCGATACCCAGCGCAGCAGGTTTAACATTGAGCCGGCCTTATCATTAGTGCCAGAAGCACGGGCACCGCCAAAAGGCTGTTGCCCCACCACCGCGCCGGTAGGCTTGTCATTAATATAAAAGTTACCGGCAGCGTTTACCAGCTTTTCAGTAGCTACCTCAATGGCATAGCGATCGCCACTAAAAATAGCACCTGTCAGGGCGTAGGGGCTGGTTTTATCTACCAGCTCAAGCGTTTCTTCAAAGCGGTTGGCCTGGTACACATACACCGTAAGCACTGGGCCAAAAATCTCTTCGCACAGCGTTACATAGGCGGGGTCTTTGGTTTCAATAACCGTAGGGTGTATGAAATAACCCTTGCTGTCGTCATACGTACCGCCAGCTACAACCTCGGCCAGGTCGCTTGCCTTGGCCTGGTCAATATAACCTTTAATCTTATCGTAGGCGCGGCGGTCAATTACAGCGGCAAAAAAGTTGCGGAAGTCCTCAGGGTCGCCAATAGCCATGCCCTCAATATCTTGAATCAGCAACTCCTTCACCTGTGGCCACAGGTTATCTGGTATGTAGGCGCGTGAGGCGGCCGAGCACTTCTGGCCCTGGAACTCAAAGGCACCACGTGTCAGGGCCGTGGCTACCTCCTGCGCGTCAGATGAAGCATGGGCAATCAAAAAGTCCTTACCACCGGTTTCACCCACAATGCGGGGGTACGTTTTGTACTTATCTATATTCTGGCCAATGGTTTTCCACAGGTGCCTGAATACGCCCGTGCTGCCGGTAAAATGCAGGCCGGCAAAATCAGCATGGTTAAAAATCACATCGCCAGCCACAGGGCCGTCAACATAAATCAGGTTAATCACGCCATCGGGCAGGCCGGCGGCTTTAAACACCTCCATAATTACCTGTGCAGAATACACCTGCGTGTAGGCGGGCTTCCAGATGCAGGTATTGCCCATCAGGGCAGGGGCGGCGGGCAGGTTGCCGGCTATTGAAGTGAAGTTAAAAGGAGTAATGGCAAACACAAAACCTTCCAGGGGGCGGTGCTCCAGGCGGTTCCACGTCAGGGGCAGTGACTCGGGCTGCTGCTCATAAATTTCCTGCATGTAATAGGCATTAAACTTCAGGAAATCAATAAACTCACAGGCGGCGTCAATCTCTGCCTGAAATACCGTTTTTGACTGCCCCAGCATGGTGGCAGCGTTTATGCGCGCCCGGTAGGGGCCGGCAAGCAGGTCGGCAGCTTTCAGGAAAATGGCACTGCGTTGCTCCCACGACAGGCGCGCCCAGGCATCGCGGGCACCCAGTGCGGCGTTTACAGCCTGCTCTACATGTTGGGCATCGCCTTCATGAAAGTGGCCCAGCACATGCTGGTGGTCATGGGGTGGGTTAATCGCAATCTTATTGCCTGTTCTTACCTCTTCACCGCCGATATACATCGGAATATCAGCCTCAGTACTGCGCAGCCTGGCCAGCTCAGCCTTTACAGCGGCCTTCTCGGCACTGCCGGGGGCATAGCTCAGTACTGGTTCATTTTTGGGTTGTGGAATTCTGTATACTCCTTTTGGCATTACTCTAATATTTAACTACCGTCTAATACTGGCCGCAAAGGTAACAAAAACCCACTGCAACCCAATCAGTAGGGACACTGCACCTACAGTATCTCCATCAGTTGCTTCAAACTGGTAATCTCATACGTAACAGTTTCAGTATGTGTGGCCTTATTGGGGTTAAAATACACCTGGTCAATCTGTGCATTGCGTGCCCCCAGAATATCTGTTTCCAGGTTATCACCAATCATCAGGCTGCTATGGGCCGGGGCGTTTGTTAACTGCAAAATAAAATCAAACACCTCAATACTGGGCTTGCGGTGGCCGCAGCGCTCGCTCGTCACTACCTCGCCAAAATAGCCGTCAATGCCAGCGCTGGCCATCTTCAGGCTTTGCACAGTATCAAACCCGTTCGTTAAAATATGCATCTCATACTTGCCCTTCAGGTACTCCAGCACCTCTTTGGTATGGGGCAGCACATGGTGCTTGCGGGGGCAGCGCTCTAAAAAATACTCGCCAAAATCTACAGTAAACGCTTTATAGTCTACGCCCAGGTTGGCCAGTACCCGTTTAAAACGCTGGCCCCTGATGGTTTCCTTATTTAACTCGCCCCGGTTGTACTGATCCCACAGGGCATAATTCACCAGGTGGAACTGGTCAATAAACCGCTGTGGGCTGGCAATGCCATAGCTGGCCAGCTTAAACTCGCTGTGCATATCGGTCAGCACCTCGGTGGCGTTGCGGTCAAAATCCCACAGCGTATGGTCAAGGTCAAAAATCAGGTGTGTATACTTATTATCAGGCATGGTTGGTGGTTTATCAAATCGTGGTCAATAGTTACAGGGGGGGCTGGCCCGTCCACTGTTTGCTTTCTATGCGGTTAATGGCCAACTCACGGTTAGAGTACAGCACGTTATACGTTTCCAGGTCTTTCTGCAGCACGGGGTCTTTCTGTAGCAGGCCCAGCAGCTCGGTTACCACATGGGTTACCTCTTCCTTCAAGAAATAAAACACCCATTGGTCGTGCTTGCGTGAGCTTAGCAGGCCGGCATTCTTCAAATAAATCAGGTGGCGCGAGGTTTTGGTTTGCGTAAAATCAAGAATATGCTCCAGGTCGGTAATGCACATTTCCTGGTTGTGGGTAATGAGGTGTAACAAACGCACGCGCGACTCGTCAGAAAACGATTTGAATATTTGAAGCCCGTAAGCCAGGCTGAAAGATTTTAAGCGCATAAGGCAAATTATTTCTGCACAAACAATGTTTGTTAATGTAAGTTAAAGGCAAAGCCCGCAAATGGAATTGTAACGATTTTTGCTTTTCTTTGTCAAATAGGTTCAATTTTAAGTACCCTAACCTTTACGCCTATCAAAAGTAATACTATCCATTGTCTTTTTGCATGTTTATTGCTTTTCATGGCAGCCAGCAACGCCATGGCGCAAGCACAAACGCAGGTTATCCAGTTTACTGGTGTGGTAGTAGGGGCCGATGGCAGCACGCCACTGCCGGGCGTGCACATTTATGTGCCTAAGGCAGGCCGGGGTACTACCACCAATATATATGGCTACTTTTCAATGCCCTCGCTGGCAGGCGATAGTGTGGTGGTGAGCTCAATAGGCTATCAGCGCCAAAGCTTGATCATACCCCAGGTAGAAGGCGACAAGTACACGGCCATGATTGAGCTAAAGGTAGATACCACCTTTCTAAGCCCGGTAGATGTATTTCCCTACCCCACCGAAGAGTTGCTGAAGCAGGCCATTCTGGCAATGGATATACCGGTTGACCAGTATGCTGAAAGCAACCAGCTGGGCCGTGAGGTGCTGGCCGAAATGCTGCGCACCATGCCCATGGATGCCGCCACCAACTACAAGTACTACCAGCAGCAGCAGTTTATGCGCATGCACAACCGCTTTAACTACACTGACCCCACCCAGGCCCTGCTCAATCCCTTTGCCTGGGCCAACCTGATCAAAGCCATCAAAAACGGCGACTTTAAAAACAAAGACAAGAAAAAGAAAAAGTAGGGGAAGTGTAGCGTAATTGCTGTTTCCCCCAGCGCCATTAACACCACATCGCTCGTTGTCGTACCGTAACCTAGCTTAGGTTACGACAATACCTAGTCTAGGTCACGACAATACCTAGCTTAGGTTACGGCATAACCTAGTCTAGGTTATGCCCGTCACAAGTAAGGCAACGACCAACACTACATCGG
>CAZXTW010000440.1:0-5757 GCA_964643525.1 uncultured Roseivirgaceae bacterium | reverse complement strand
TGGGATGCGCTGAGCAAGAAGTACAGCGCGGCCTATGATGCGATTATGTCCGACCTGCCCCGATAAATCAGGCAGATAGCAGCCCAGCTTTCTATTACTGTTGATGATGCCTTTGTGGCCCAACTGGCCGATAGCCTCACTATTGACAAGCAAAAGGCCCGCATTGCCGGCACTGACTATAATAAGGAAGGGGTGCGCAAGGGCAAATACCTGTACAGTGCCAATACCCTGCTGCACAGCAACCACATTAGCTCTGGGGCCACCGGCCAGTGGAAGGAGGCCCTGAAGCCAGAAGAGGTAGCCCTGGTAGAGTATTACTTTCATCCCTGGCTTACGGGCAAGGGGTATGCCTTGCAGGCCACCGAAGCCCAACGCAACAAAGCTGGCCAGCAATACCAGAAAGCTGCTGAACAAAGCAACAGCCCTGGTATGCTAAGCAAAGCCAAACAGCTCATTAAACCCTTTGTGCCACCCATAGTGCTACAGTTGGCCGGCAAGGGCCAGGCCGCGCAGCCCACCGCACCGGCCCACCACCCACCAGCCATTGAGCCACAGCCCGAGCTGGTAGGCGCCCACAGCCAGTTTGGTGAAGACTTAATTATTGACGCCATATTTGGCGGGCAGGCCACCGGCTTTTTTGTTGATGTAGGGGCCAACCACCCCACCAAGCTTAGCAATACCAACCGCTTTTACCAGCGGGGCTGGCGGGGCATTAATATTGAACCCCAAACTACCAACCACAAGCTGTTTGTTGAGGCACGCCCCAATGACATTAACCTGAACATTGGCGTAGGCAGCCAGCCCGGCCAGCTCACGTTTTATGAGCTGGAGTACCCCACACTCAGCACGTTTGATGAGCAAACGGCCAATGAAAACGCACAGAAGTTTCAGGTGCCCATTACCGCTACCTATGCGGTACAGGTCAAGCCCCTGACTGAAGTATTTGCCCAGCACCTGCCCCAGGGCACGGTGGTTGATTTTATGAGCATTGATACTGAAGGGTTTGAAATGCAGGTGCTGCAGGGCAACAACTGGCAACTGTACCGCCCCCGCCTGGTGGTGTTAGAGTTTGGCCGCGACCTGAACGAGATACACGCCCTGATGGTGCAAAACCAATATGCCCTGGTGTGTAAAAACCACGTCAACGCCTTTTACCTTGACCAAAACGCTGTGCCCCATGCAAACAGTTAAGGTAATTTACCCTGATTTCTGGGCGTTTGACCTGCTGCGCCAAACCCCCGGCGGCAAGGGCGTTTGGGGCAATTACCGCTTTGAGGTGAACACCAACAGCCAGCAGGCCGATTTTGTGGTGGTGGCTGGCAACCTGAACCAGACCGAAAAAATTACCTGCCCCAAAGGCCATGTGCTGTACGTCACTGACGAGGTTTTTCCTGAGCGCACGTGGGACCAACCCTTTCTTGACCAGTTTGATGCCGTGCTTACCTCACGTACTGACGTGCAACACCGCCAATTGGTGGCTACCCACTACCTTTCAGCCTGGTTTTTATTAAAAGACTATACCTACCTGAGCAACCTCACGGCAGCCCAGCTGCCCAAGCCCAGGCAACTATCAGTAGTAAGCTCAAACCTGGTACGGCTTGAAGGGCACCGCAGGCGCTTTGCCTTTGTAAACAAGCTCATGGGCCACTTTAAGCAACGCATGGATGTATTTGGCAGGGGCTTTAATTTTGTTGATGATAAGTTTGACGCCCTGGCCAACTACCAGTTTAGCATTGCCATTGAAAACAATGCCATTCAAGATTATTTTACTGAAAAGCTGTTTGACTGCTTTTTGAGCTATACCGTGCCCCTGTACCATGGCTGCCCCAATGTAGGCCACTACTTTCCTGAACAGGCGGTAGTGCCCATTGATGTGAATGACTTTACCGGCAGCCTTGAAACCATAGAGGCCTGCCTGGCCGGGCAGGCCTATGCTGAGCGATTGCCCGCCCTGCAGGAGGCACGCCAGCTGGTGCTTGACAAATACCAGTTTGTACCGGCCCTGTGCCAGCAGCTTGATGCCCTGGCCAGCAATAGCGGTGCTACCGGCACCCAAACGGTAAAGTTGCAGCCTGAAGCCTACTTTAAGCGCCCGTCACTGCTCAAGCGCACTGCCCGTGCCATTTACAACCGCCTGCCATGATTCACGTAACCAAAACATACCTGCCCCCTTTAGAAGAGTACCAGCAGTACCTCAAAGAGATTTGGCAAACCGGGTGGATAACCAACCACGGCGCCCTGTCGCAACAGCTGCAACAGGCCCTGGCCCAGTACTTTAACTGCCCAAACGTGGTGCTGCTTAATAACGGTACCATAGCCCTGCAAATAGCCGTAAAAATGTTTAGCCAGGGCACTGAGGTAGTCACCACCCCCTTTAGTTATGTGGCCACTACCTCATCTATTGTGTGGGAGGGGTTTACACCTGTTTTTGCTGATATTGACCCCAACACTTTAAATATAGACCCCGCCAGGGCCGAAGCGGCCATTACGCCCAATACGGCGGCCATACTGGCCACCCATGTATACGGCAATGCCTGCGATGTTGAGGCCCTGGCCGCCATAGCCAAAAAGCACAACATAGCCCTTATTTATGACGCAGCCCACGCCTTTGGCTGCCACCTTAACGGCAAAGCGCTGGTAAACTACGGCCATATGAGTACGCTAAGCTTCCATGCCACCAAGCTGTTTCATACGGTAGAGGGTGGGGCCATCATTACCAATGACAATGCCCTGGGCCACCAGGCCAGTTATATGCGCAACTTTGGCCACAATGGCCAGGAGCAATACTGGGGCCTGGGTGTTAACGGCAAAATATCAGAACTGCACGCCGCCATGGGCCTGCTGGTACTGCCCAAAGTAAACGAGTTAATAGAGCGCCGCCGTACCCTAAGCCAACGGTATGACACCGCCCTGGCTGGCCGCCTGCAAAAGCAGCAACTGCACCCCGGCCTGCAATACAACTATGCCTACTACCCCGTGCTGTTTGCCAGTGAAGAAGCGTTACTCAACACAAGAGATGCCCTGCACGCCATTGAGGTGCAGCCCCGGCGCTACTTTTACCCGTCATTAACAGCGCTGCCCTATGTGCAGGGCAGTGCCCCTACCCCCATTGCCAACGAGGTAGCCAAACGTGTGCTGTGCCTGCCCCTGTACTACGACCTGCCCGAGGCAGATGTAGACCGCATTGCCGAGTGCATTATTAAAAGCCTGCCGTCATGATTATTATGGGGGCGGGTGGCCACGCCAAAGAGGTGGTAGAGGTACTGCTGGGTGCAGGCATTGCCGCTGGTGCCATTGCCCTGTTTGATGATTTCAGGCCCGATGGCAATAACCTGTTTTTAGGTACCTACCCCATACTTACTACTGAGGCAGCCCTGAAGGCCCGTTTTAAAACTGACCCTGCCTTTGTGCCGGGCACCGGCAAGCCGGCCCTGCGCCATGCCCTGGTGCAGCGCGCCACCACCCTGGGGGGTACGCCGGCCAATGCCATTGCGGCCACCGCCCGCATAGGCAGCCACCAGGTGCAGCTGGGCACCGGCCTGAATGTCATGGAGTTTACGCTAATTTCTGACAGCAGCACCGTAGGCAATGGCGTGCTGCTCAATACCGGGGCCTACATACACCACGATGTAACGGTTGGGCAATATGCTGAACTATCGCCGGGCGCGCGCTGCCTGGGGGGCACCACCATTGGGGCTTTTACCCAAATAGGGGCCAACGCGGCCATATTACCGGGCGTTACCGTAGGCAACCATGTGCAGGTAGGTGCCGGGGCTGTTGTTACTAAAAACCTGCCCGACCATTGCATGGCCGCCGGCGTGCCTGCCAAAATCATTAAAAAGCTGCCTACTACGTAAAGCGCAGCACAGCAATGGCAGCTGCATAAAACACCACCTCTGTTACCTGCTGTATGGCCCCCAGGCAGTCGCCTGTGTAGCCGCCTATCCACTTCTTAAAAAAGCGGGCCATCCATGCCTTGGCCAGGTAGGCTACCGGCAGCGTAAGCAGCAGCCATGGCTTTTGCGTAACCAGCACCAGCCCTACTAAAGGCAGCAGGCCCAGGGGCAGCGCAATAACCAGGTTAATGGCTTTTACATTCTTGGCTACTGGCTTGGCCTTGCTGCCGGCATCGTCACGCACATAAGCATGTGTATACATGGTAACGGCTGCCAGCAGGCGGCTCAGGCTATGGCCACTCACCATTAACAACAACAGCACCGCTATGTGGCCCCACATAGCATGCATATAGGGCAGCCCACCTACCAGCTGGCCCAGTAACAAAACCTTAATGGCCAGCAGCACCACCAGCCCTATGGTACCAAAGGTGCCCAGGCGGCTGTCTTTCATAATGGTTAAAATCTGCGCTTTGCTCCAGCCACCGCCAAAGCCGTCGCACACATCAGCAAAGCCATCTTCATGAAAAGCCCCGGTAAGCAGCACCGTGGCCCCGACTGACAGCAGAAGGGCCAGGTACACATCAGGCCCCAGCACAAAAGTAGCTGCCAAATACACCGCAGCAGCCACCAGCCCCACAATGTACCCAATTAGCGGAAAGTAGCGCGTGGCCTTATTGATATAATCAGCCTCGTGGCCCACCCATTTGGGGCAGGGTATGCGCGTGTAAAACATAAGTGCCGTAAAAAATATCTTTACCTGCTCTTTCATGCTTCTTTATTGCTCACCCCGGCCTGCTCAAAGCTGGCCATTTCACGCATAAACGCCGCTGCACTTTGCAGCAGTGGGTAGGCCAGGGCACAGCCGGTGCCCTCGCCCAGGCGCAGGTCAAGCTGCAGCAGGGGCCTGGCCTTCAGGTGTTGTAACAGCCTGGCGTGGCCCTGCTCGTGGCTTTGGTGGCAAAACACCGCATAGTGTTGTATGTTGGGCTGCAGGTTGTGGGCACACAGGTAGGCGGCGGTGGCAATAAAGCCATCTACCAGCACCAGCATGCCATGCTGTGCAGCGCTAAGCATGGCCCCACACAGCATGGCAATTTCAAAGCCGCCCACAGCAAGCAAAGCCTCTGTAGCTGTAGCAAAGGGGCCGTGCTGGTCTATAGCCTGCTGCACGGCTGCCGCTTTGCGGGCCACCCCGGCAGCATCAAGGCCGGTGCCACGCCCTACGCACTGGGTGGCAGGCACTTGCAGCAGCCCGGCCATCAGGGCAGCAGCACTGGTGGTGTTGCCAATGCCCATTTCGCCAAAGCCAATTACATTACAGCCCTGCCCGGCCAGTTGCCCCACCAGCTGGTGGGCTGTTTGCAGGCAATGCGCTAACTGCTGGGCCGTCATGGCAGGGCCGGCTAAAAAGTTGGCCGTACCCGGCCCGGCCTTGGCATGCACCATGCCGGTTGCCTCGCCAAAGTCATGGTTTACGCCAGCATCTACCACAGTAAGCCCTATGCCGTGCTGTTTGGTAAACACATTAATGGCTGCACCCCCTGCCAAAAAGTTCAGCACCATCTGGTGGGTAACGGCCTGCGGGTAGGCACTCACGCCGCTGTTGGCCACCCCATGGTCGGCCGCAAACACCACCAGCTGGGGGTTGGTTAGTGTGGGCGTAAGCGTTTGCTGCACCAGCCCCATTTGCAGGGCCAGGGCCTCCAGCTGGCCCAATGCCCCAAGGGGCTTTGTCTTGTAATCAATCTTATGGGTAAGCTGCGCAGCCAGCTCGGCATCAGGCGCAGCCACCTGCAGCGCAGTCAGTAAATCATTTTTCATAAAACTCATGGCTTAAGCTATGAATTACGTCTTTAGTTAT
>CAZXTW010000439.1:0-5763 GCA_964643525.1 uncultured Roseivirgaceae bacterium | reverse complement strand
TCATAGGCGCGGCCCATTTCACCCATGGCGGCGCATACCTTCTGGCCGGGTTGCAGCTCGCCACCGGGGCAGTCAATCACCTGGCCCACACACTCAATGCCTATAACACGCGGGAAGGGCACCGCTGCCCCCGAGCCACCCATACGGGTGATGGCTTCGGCCCGGTTCAGGCCAAAGGCTTTAATTTGTATATGTACCTGCCCTTTGCGGGCCACAGGGTTGGGTACCTCTTTTAAACGCAGGGCCTCTGGGCCGCCTGCCTGTTCAACAACGTAGGCTTTCATTGTGCTTGGTGGTGTAGTTTATTGCCAAATGTTTGGCATAAACCGCAAAATAGCAAGTAGTAACACAAAGTAGTGTTAGTTCATGAATTAGACCTAAGCTGTGCGTCAGTGGGTTACGGTGGCTGTTTGGCCCAAAGAAATTGTGGGCTGGCAGGGGGCGCTTTTAAAAGCCTTTACCGTGGTGCCATACGCCTTTTTAAACGCACGTGCCAGGTGGCTGCTGTCAGTAAAGTTAAGCTGGTAAGCAATTTCTTTTAACGACAGGTCAGTATGCAGCACCTTGGTTTCAACAATGCGCAGCTTTGACTGCAAAATGTACTCGGCCAGCGTAAGGCCTGCCTGCTTTTTAAAATACTCTGAAAAGTAGGTTTTTGATACATTAAACCGCTCGGCCAGTACAGGCACCCGCAGTTGCTCACTATCTGTCAGGTGGGTATTAATATAGCGCAGCACCTCGCCAAAGCGGCCATCGCCCTCGTTGGCCTGCTCAACATAGCGCTTTTCAATGCTGCGGGCCAGTATATTTAAAATGGCAGCCATAGCACCCAGTATAATGCCATCGCTGTAGCTGTCGGCCGCGCCATACTCCTGGTAAATTGATTTAATGTTGTTTACAATAAAGCTGCGCTCACGCTCGGTGGCAATAATATCACCTGGCACCTTATTGTAATTGGCCAGTACATAAGCCATTTGGTTAAACCAGGCGTTGTAATCGGCCATGCCCTCACGCTTCAAAAAGTAGTGGTCAGTAAACCTGATAAAGTAAAAGCGGGTGGGGGTGCTGATTTCAAACGAGTGGCAGTCAAGCGGGGGCAGCAAAAATATATGGCCTGCCTGGTAAGTAAACTGGTGGCTGTTTATGCACTGCCTGCCGGTGCCTTTTTCAATGTACACAAGCGCAAAAAAGTTGTGCTTGTGGGGGCGTTTTTGCCAGGTGGTCAGCTCTTCAAGGTGCACTTCAAACAAGTTGTGGGCCAGCTCAGTAATCATGGTATGCATCAAGGTTATTTAATACAAATATAGGCTATGCAGCACATACCATAGCCCTTGGGGCGGCGCATTACCAATATATATACAAGTATGCCCAATTCTGGTACAACAAACAGGGGCCAGGCCATGCGCATCTTTGCAGCAGCATAAGTAAACAAACAGACTAATCATAACCATGAAAGCCATAGGATACACCCAGGCCGGGCCCATAAGCGCCTCCAATGCCCTTGTTGCGTTTGATGCCCCCCAGCCCCAGCCGGGCCCGCACGACCTGCTGGTGCAGGTGCAGGGCATTTCTGTTAACCCGGTAGATGTCAAGGTAAGGGCCAGCCGCCAGCCCGAAGGCACCCAAATTTTAGGGTACGACGCTGCCGGCACAGTGGTGCAGGTGGGCAGTGCCGTAACGCGGTTTGCTGTGGGCGATGCCGTGTATTATGCCGGTGATATTACAAGGCCAGGCACCAATGCCCAGCTGCAAGCGGTAGATGAACGCATTGTGGGTAAAAAGCCTGCCACACTGGGCTTTGCCGAGGCGGCAGGCATGGCCCTGACATCTATTACCGCCTGGGAGCTGCTGTTTGACAGCCTGCAGGTGGCCGAGGGTGGCGGCCAGGGCCAGGCCATATTAATTATTGGCGGTGCCGGTGGGGTAGGGTCTATCTTAACGCAGCTGGCCCGGCAGCTAACCCAGCTTACGGTGGTCGCTACAGCCTCGCGCCCTGAAACTACTGCCTGGGTACAAAAAATGGGTGCCCACCATGTAATTAACCACCGCCAGCCCCTGCCGGCCCAGCTTAAGGCCCTAGGTATTGAGCCCAAATATGTAGCAGCACTAACAGGCACTGAGCAGCATTACCCTGCCATTTTAGAGCTATTACAGCCCCGCGGCCATATGGCCCTGATTGACGACCCCACCAGCCTTGATATATTACCGGCCAAGCTTAAGGCGCTAACCGTTAGCTGGGAGTTTATGTTTACCCGCTCTATGTTCAATACCCCAGATATTGCCCAGCAGCATGTATTGCTTAACCGTGTGGCCGAGTTAATTGATGCAGGCACCCTGCAAAGTACGGTAACCAATAACCTGGGGCCTTTAACGGTGGCCAACCTTACCCAGGCGCATACCGTGCAGGAAAGCGGCCGCGTTATAGGCAAGCAGGTGCTTGAGGGTATTTAGTTGGTAACAATTAAAAGAGGAAAAGAAGGGATAGGTGAGAAGGAAAAGGGGCTATAAGTTGTTTTTGGTTTTAATGGCTTTGACTTTCTCTACATCAAGGTCAACTAATTTGGCAATTTCTACTGTAGAGAGTTGGCGCTTTTTGAGTATGTTCACAATCATCTCTTCTTCCTTTTGAGCTTCGCCTTCAGCCTTTCCTTGTGCAATTCCTTTTTCAAGGCCTTGCTGAAGGCCAATTTTAATTTGGGTTTTGCGGGTTGTGTATTCCTTCCACTCGGCACCTATTCGGCCCATATACTCTATGCGCTCTTCTGTGGTCATTCTGGCCATCTCTGCTACTATCATTAATTTTTGAAAAACACCCCAATTTAATGCTTTGGGCTTTGCCTTAAGTTGCGACAGATGTTTAAACTGAAACAACCATAGGTCTAAGTCAGTTTCAAGCTGATCAATAACCTTAGTAAATTTAGGCAATTCTACATAAATAAAGGTAAGGTTGGGGTAAATTACCTTTTGAGTGGTTTCGTCAATTAACCGCACGCTTCTTACTACTTCTTTTGAGCTGTCTTTGATTAACTCAAACTCTAAGATGCCAATAATGTAGGTGGGCTTAAAATCAAACTGCCATTTGTTGCCTTTTTTAGGCTTGTTCTTGCAAAATATGCGTAGCATAAAATAAACTGCGTGGCACAAAGCCTTCATCGCCATGCCGCTGCACTTCAATAACAATATGCTCGTTGGTGTCAGTAGTGCAATACAGGTCTAATGACGAACTGCGACCGCCTTCATATTTGCCTTGCTTTTCAACATTCATGTACCGCAAGTCTTTAATCACAGATTTGCCTTGCAACAGGGTGTTGATCAGGTGTATGAGCAGATCTTTATTGGCGGGCTTCCAGAAAATGTATTTAAAGCCCCAGTCACTAAGCAGGTCAATGAAAATGTCTTTATCTGATGGTTGATGCATGGATAGCGGTTATTTACAAGGCGGCTCAATATAGTACTTTTTCTGTATGGTGTTTCAGGTATTTTACTTATTTTAAAAACTTAAACACCATGCTGCTTAATGAAGGGTATTGTACTCGTATTTGTTACATATCTAGTTGTTGTCACAATGTATGCCCAGGGGCAAGATACCCTGCCACCCCATACTGTGGCTGCCCCAGATGATACCAGCGCCACAGGCAGCGTGGGCTTTTTTCATGATTACTTTATGATTAAGGCCAAGGTGAACAACAGCTCATTAAACCTGGGCCTTACCCCACGGGTAAACGGCATTAACCAGCTATTTAAGCTGGTGCTGTACCGGCCCAGCGTGTTGAATGTGGTAGGGGCCGAGGTGCATTTTAAGGGCTTTGCCCTGGGCTTTGGTACCAAGGTGGCCCAGCACCCCCTGGTAAAAGCCCGTGAGGGCACCAGCGAGTATTTTGACTTCAGGGTAAACAGCTATGGCCACAAGTTGGGGTATGATATTTATTACCAGGATTATAAAGGGTATTTTATAAGCGACCTTGACGATTTTTTTAACAGCTTTTTGAGTGGCACTGCCCTGCGGCGGCGCGACGACCTGCAGCTGCGCAACATTAGCGCCAATGTGTTTTATGTGTTTAATGCTGATAACTTTAGCTATAAGGCCGCCTTTGTGCATGACGAACGTCAGTTAAAAAGTGCCGGCTCGTTTATACTTACCGCATCTGTGGGTTATACCACCGCCAAAGGCGATAGCACCATTGTGCCTACAGATACTGACATTACGTTTGACCCACGCTCGTTTTACAGCAATGCCAAATTTTATACCCTGGCCCTGGCCCCCGGCGTGGCCTACAACTGGGTGCGGCCCAGCGGTTTTTACATTAGCGCCACAGCCAGCGGTATGCTGGGTATGCACTATTTTGAGGCTGGTTCTGAAACCTTGAACGACAGTGGCCTTAACCTGTTGCTCAAGGGCATTGGCCGCTTTAGTATGGGCTTTAACAAAGAAAACTGGGTGTATGGTTTGGCTGCCTCGGCCGATGTGCAAGGCATGAACACCCGCTTTGTTGAGTTCCGTACCATTAACCTTGATGGCTCTGTATTTGTAGCCTACCGCTTTAAAACCAAATGGATGTCTGGCCGCAAAACCCTGTTTAACTTCACCAAAAACAAAAGCTAGGCGGCTGTCAGTTGGCTTTTTTATGGGCGGGTACCAGGTCGTCAATGGGTTGGCCCTGTGGCCTGATGGCCAGCGTACAGTAGGGCTTACCAGAATTGCTTTGCGAGTCAAGCACCACCAGCTGCCCGCCCACCTTTTCCATTAGCTTGCGGTCGTAATTCATCAAGCGGTGGCAGGCATGCGGGTTGCCTGTGCCACGCAGGGGGCAGTGCACATGTATTTCTATAATGGCCGTATGTTGGTTGGCTGTTTTAATCGGAAACCGGTGCTTGGCCTTGGGTGGCATCATTTGTTGCCACTTCTGGGCCAGGGCCTCGGGCGTGCTGGCCTTGCCTGGCTTATTTAGTGCCACATTCAGCAGGGCCGCCTGTGTGGTTACAAACTGTGTGGCCCTATTAAATACCCTGCGCTGCCCCATAAAGGCCAGCACCCGTAGTACTGCATTAAATACAGCTACACCTTCTAATAGTTTTTTCATGCCAGTGCTTTTATAGCTTTGGTTAAGCTTTTGCGGTAGGCCCCCTTTTCTACATACCGCTTGTGCCGGGCGGTGTCAATCATATTTAACCGCTGCCCGGTATTGATGGACCGGGTAAGCTTTTGCAGGTTAAACCGCTCGGTTTTATTGGGGCGTGCTGCCAGGTACTGTGCCACCAGCTGCCCTTGCAGGCTCAGCAGCCCAAAAATGGCCGATGATACCTCAATGCCCCCCACAAAAAACAAGTTAGTGAACTTCTTAGAGAATACCTCAAGGTAAAAATCAAACTCCTTCTGGCCGCTGCTATAGTCAAGGTGTTTGTCATCAATAAAAGGGAAGCAGCGTTTGTAGCCTGTGGCAGCCACCAGTACATCAAACGCATCAGTGCTGCCATCAGCAAAAGTAACCGTTTTGCCCTGTACGCTCGTTACGTCGGGTTTGGCACAAATATCGCCATGGCCCAGGTGGTGAATCAGCTGGTCGTTCATAATGGGGTGGCTCTGCATTACCTTATGGTCGGGCTTTTGCAGGCCGTAGCGGGTCAGGTCGCCCACCAGCAGCTTGTTCAGCATCAATTGTGAGGCCCAGGCATCTACTGCGCGGGGCAGTTTAAACTTCTCTTTGTACTGATCGGCCGGCAGCCCAAATATATACTTGGGTATAAAATAATAACCCCGGCGCA
>CAZXTW010000438.1:0-5797 GCA_964643525.1 uncultured Roseivirgaceae bacterium | reverse complement strand
GGAGATTCATTAAAAAGAAGAACTCTTGGCTGAAAATCTTGGTGTTCTTCTAGGGACTGCTGGCTGTGCTTGCAGTATAGTGCCTAAAAAGGGAGGTATTGCCTGCGCCCTGCAAAGTATTTTAAGCCATATTGTGAAAGTGCGCATGTTTGTATTACATTCATGGTAGAACTACTTAACCATATGTCAACACCAATTCACAAAGCCTACGGGCACGACCAGTTATGGAAGAACATTATTGAAGATTTCTTCATTTACTTTGTGCAATACTTTATGCCAGCCATAGCGCCATTGGTCAATTTTGCAGTACCGCCTGAATTTCTGGACAAACAGCTGAAAAGTATATTTCCTGATAAGGGGCGCAACCGTTATGTAGATAAGCTGGTTAAGGTGGCCTTGCTAGATGGTACCCACCGATACCTGTACATTCATATTGAAGTGCAGGGCTACCCCGATAAAGTATTTAACTGGCGCATGTTTCAGTGTTATTATAGAATACTGGAGGCTTCTGAGGGTAATATTGATATTGAAACCATAGCTATATTAACTGATGATGACCCTGACTTTCGGCCCGGCCACTTTCAAAAAGCTGGTATACGCACAGCAGCCTCTTATGAGTTTGATACCTTTAAGTTAATAGACCATGAGCCAGAGGCCTTGTTGCAGGGTGATAATCCCTTTGGAGTGATTATGCAAACGGCCTGGTACCACCTGACAATAAAAGACGTTGGTGACGACCAGAAATTGGCTGCCAAGTTGAAGCTGGTAGACCGGTTGCGGGCTTTGGGGCTAACACGGGAACAGACCTCACGCATACTACGTTTCATAAAGGATTATACACAATTTGAAACGGTAAAGAATTACAGTAAATTTGATGTAGAATTAAGTAAAGACGACAAGACCAACGAAGCCATGGGTATGTTTCATTTATTCAGAGAAGAAGGTCGCGAAATGGGCCGTGAAGAAGGTGTATTAATAGGCATGGAAAAAGGCCGTGAAGAAGGCCGTGAAGAAGGCCGTGAAAGAGGCCGCGAAGAGCTATTGACCAAAGCGTTGAAGCTGGGTAACCTTACGGTAGAAGAAGTGGCCAGCTTATTTGAACTGGAACCTGCTTATGTGAAGCAACGAAAGGCCGAGCTTGGCCTATAAATTGTAACAATCAGGGCCGTGCCCGCATGTAACGGGCATGGCATAGCGCATTATTGGTTTTGGCCTTGTATTTCTGCCCCCGCCCCCTATATTTGCGTTACAAAACGCGCTCTATGCACCATTATATACATAGCACCCACTTTTTTACAGCCTGTTGTTGTTGCTGTTGTTAGTGCTTTGCCTCTAATTGGGCGCATTTCTTCTCTCATTGCTTTTAAAACACCGCCCACCGATTAAATTTGTAATTATCGCCTTACTTAACCTTTATTCATGCCTACAATACTGTTTTTTCTGCCCCTGCTAACCGTATACACAGTTTTGGCTGTGTATGCTGAACGCAAGGTATCGGCTTTTATACAAGACAGGTATGGCCCAATGGAAACTGGCAAGTATGGTTTGATACAAACAGTGGCCGACCTGATGAAGCTGATGCAGAAGGAAGATATTGTGCCTGCCAGCGCCGACCGCAAACTGTTTTTACTGGCCCCGGTATTTATATTCGTAGCTATTTTTACTGGCTATGCCATGTTGCCACTGGGGCCTGGCTGGGCCGGTAGCCTGGCCGAAACAGGGGTGTTTTTGCTGCTGGCTGTGGTTTCGTTAGATGTGGTGGGCATACTCATGGCCGGTTGGGGTGCCAACAACAAGTTTACCTTATACGGAGCCATGCGCTCTGTGGCGCAAATCGTATCGTACGAAGTGCCTATGGGTCTGAGTGTATTGTGCGTAGTAATGCTGTGCCAAACGCTTGACCTGCAAGAAATAAGCTACCAGCAAAGCATACTGCCGCAGGTACATCAGGGCAGTGTGCAGGCTGTAAAGCAATACCTGTTTGGGCTGCCTGCCCTGGGCATTGATGTAAGCCAGGTAGGGGGCTTTTTAACGTGGAACGTGGTGCGCATGCCTTTGTTTTTGCTGGTGTACCTCATATTTTTTATTGCAGGCCTGGCTGAGAGCAACCGCGTGCCGTTTGACCTGCCCGAGTCTGAATCTGAAATTATTGGGGGCTTCCATACTGAATACAGCGGCTTCAGGTGGGCTGTAGTGATGCTTAGTGAGTATGCCATGATGCTGTTGCTGAGCTTTTTGGGTGTGATTCTGTTTTTGGGCAGCTGGAATACCCCCCTGCCGAATATAGGGCCAGTGCAGCTGGCCAACTGGACCAGCGGCACAGCCGGCACCTGGACGGCCGACGCCTGGGGTGCTTTTTGGCTGGTTAGCAAAGTAGTAATTGTGATTGTAATACATATTTGGATCCGTTTTACCTACCCCCGCCTGCGGGTTGACCAACTGATGGCCCTGTGCTGGAAGTACCTGACCCCGGCAGCCCTGCTGCTGCTGCTGCTTACCGGCATGTGGCGGCTATGGATGGTAGGCAGTTAAACGTGTGGCGTATGGCAAATAAAGGAGCAAACAACAGTTATTGGGGCAATATTGCCGAGGGCTTTGCCTCTATGAAAGAGGGACTGCAACTAACCTTTAGGCATATATTACAGGCCCGCAGGCAACGTAAGCCCATTGGCGTGGCCGATGACGCATATTTTGAGCAGCAAACGGGTATTATGACTTTACAATACCCCAGAGAAGAACTGCCAGTGCCTGATAATGGGCGCTATAAGCTGCACAATGAAATTGATGATTGCATTGTGTGTGATAAATGCGCCAAGGTATGCCCGGTAGATTGTATTGATATTGAGCCGGTGCGTGCCACCGAAAGCTTTGGCAATACCAGTGACGGCACCCCCAAGCGCATTTATGCGGCTAAGTTTGATATTGACATGAGCAAGTGCTGCTTTTGCGGCCTGTGCACCACGGTATGCCCCACCGAATGCCTGACCATGACGCCCGAGTATGATTTCAGTACATTTGAGGTGGCAGAGCATAACTTCCCTTTTGCTACGATGAGCCCGTTGGAGATATTGGAGAAGCAACAGGCCTGGGATGCTCACCAGAAAGAAAAAGCCGCCAGTAAGGCCGCCAGCGCAGGTGGTGCCGCTAAGGCCAAGCCTGCCCGCCCCAAACCGGCAGCGGCCCGACCCAAGCCAAGGCCCGCTGCCAGCACCAATGCCGATGCGCAGGCAGTGGCCAAACAACTCATGAAAGATGCCACCAAGCCCGCTACACCTGCCGGTAACGAAGCAACCCAGCCCAAAAAGCCTGCCTTTAAGCCCAAGGCCATGAAGCCAAAGGCTAAGCCCAATATGGCCAAACCCAAGGTAGGCCCGGCTAAGGCCACTGGCGAAGCGCAGCAAACGGAACAGCCAGCCACCAAACCGGCAATAGATGCAGTTCATGACGGGCAGGCGGCCAGTAAGCCAGTGTACAAGCCCAAAATGATGAAGCCAAAAGCAGCTGCCAAGCCCAAGATGAAGGCAGTAATTAAGCCGCCCACCACAAGTAGCGAAACCCCCAACGAGGCGGCAAAGCCCGCAATAGATGCGACTAACCAAGAGCAGGCGGCCAAAAAACCGGTGTATAAGCCCAAAATGATGAAGCCTAAAATTAAAAGTGTGGCCAGGAAGAAACCCGAAGGTGGGGCAGGGCAGGGCAGTGAACCCCAAAAACCTGTTGCCGAATGATGGCCGCCGCACTGACCGACCTGAGTTTGCCAGCCATAGCATTTTATGTGTTTGCAGGGCTGGCTATTGCCGGGGGGCTTACCATATTGCTTACCCGCAATGTAATGTATGCGGCCTTTAGCCTGATATTTACCTTTTTAGGGGTGGCAGCCATTTACGTGCTGGCAGGGGCCGATTTTGTGGCGGCCGTGCAAATTATGGTATACGTAGGTGGTGTGCTGGTAATACTGCTGTTTGGGGTGATGCTAACCAACCGCCTGCGTGGTGATAAAATACTGACTGAACACCAGAATAAGCTGATGGGCGGGGTTTTGGCTTTTGGCCTGCTGGGGTTAATGCTCAAGGTAATTCTCAGCCTGCCGGCACAGCCTGCCTGGGCAGACGGTAGCCAGGGCATCGGGCAATCGCTTAGCCACATAGGAGTGCTGCTCATGACTGATTATGTGCTGGCCTTTGAGCTGGCCGCCATTTTATTGCTGGTGGCCTTAATTGGGGCGGCCTACCTGGCGCAGCATGCTGCCAGAAAGGAGGATGCCCCATGATACCCCTGGCCCATTACCTGATTGTGGCTGCCATATTGTTTTGCATTGGCATAGCCATAGTCATTACTAAAAAGAACAGCATTGTGGTGCTGATGGGCATTGAACTTATATTTAATGCGGCCAATATTAACCTGGTGGCCTTTAGCCAGTATGACCCCAACCTGTTGCAGGGGCAGGTATTTAGCCTGTTTGTGATTGTGGTGGCTGTGGCCGAAAGCGCCATTGCCCTGGCCATATTGCTGAATGTATATAAGTACTTTAAAGCCGCCGAGCTGGATAAGATTAACCAATTGAAAGAACGGTAACTGAATAATACAACGTGGTAAACGCAGAATATAGCCCTTTTGATGGTACAGGCCTGTTTGCCCTGCTGGTGCTGCTGTTGCCCCTGCTTAGCTTTGTGGTAACGGCCCTGCTGCGCAGCAAAGGCGCGGTGGCAGCTACTGTGGCTACCGGGGCCATGGGTACGGCCTTTGCGCTGGCGTTGGCCCTGCTTATTGTAGTGGGCCCTGGCAGTGATGAGCAGCTGTATGGCCTAAGCTGGTTTACTGTGGGCACCAAAACCATTCACTTTACTGTATCATTAACCTCGCTGGCCCTGCTTATGGCAGTGGTGGTTACGGGCATATCATTGCTGGTGCATGTGTTTTCATTAAGCTACATGGCGCATGATGCTGGTAAGGGCCGCTACTTTGCCTTTTTGGGCCTCTTTACTTTTTCAATGCTGGGCATTGTGCTGTTTGACAGCCTGCTGCTGCTTTTTATTTTCTGGGAGCTGGTGGGCTTCTCATCTTACCTGTTAATAGGCTTTTGGTACCGCAAACCCAGTGCGGCCAGCGCCTCAAAAAAAGCATTTATTGTAAACCGCATTGGCGATGCTGGCTTTCTGATAGGGCTGATGGTACTGTGGGGCCTGTTTGGCAGTTTTGATCTGGCCACCATAGCCCAGTCATTTGCTCAAACCAACCTGGGTGCCTCAGATGCATCAGCAACATGGTTGACCATTGCGGGCATTGGCCTGTTTTGTGGGGCATTGGGCAAATCGGCCCAGTTTCCGTTACAGGTATGGCTGCCCGATGCTATGGAGGGGCCCACGCCTGTATCGGCCCTGATACACGCCGCTACCATGGTGGCAGCCGGGGTGTACCTGCTGGCCAGGGTGTACTTTTTGCTTGATGTACCCGTGCTGACTGGCATAGCCTATATAGGCGCCATTACCGCATTTATGGGCGGGGTGGCGGCTCTGCGGCAAAACGACATTAAAAAGGTGCTGGCCTACAGCACCGTATCACAACTGGGGTATATGGTAATGGCCCTGGGGGTAGGGGCCTACCAGGCGGGCCTGTTTCACCTCATGACGCATGCCTTTTTTAAAGCCTGCCTGTTTTTATGTGCCGGGGCCGTAATACACGCCATGCATGCCGCCGAAGCTACTGCCCATGCCCACGGCCAACACTTTGACCCGCAAGATATGCGCCATATGGGTGGCCTGCGAAAAAAAATGCCCGTAGTGTTTGCTGCCTACGC
>CAZXTW010000437.1:0-5803 GCA_964643525.1 uncultured Roseivirgaceae bacterium | reverse complement strand
TATTCTGTTGGCTTTGGGCTGTACAAAAATGGCTGAACACTGGGGTGCCAGCGCTCAGCCACGTAGGGTTGTTTTGTTGGGATGTTTTATATTAAGCCACTGCTTCTGCCTGGTTGGCTTCTTTGGCTTCTTCAGCTTGCTTCTGCTTAATCTTGGCATTGGCAATAGCCTGCTGCAGCAGTACATTATCTTCTTTGGTGGCCAGTTTGTAGGTTTTGTTTTCTATATACTTCTTAAACCGGTAAAACACCACATCTCTTTTAGGTACGCCGGCCAGGTCCCAAACGCAATACTCATGGTGCGAGTTTTCTAGCGCCTGTTGTGAACAGCCACCATTACAAATGGGCATAATAGAGCAGTTTAAACAGGGCGAGTTCTTAAACTTGGCATTGAGGCGTTTTTCATACCTTTCGTTCCATACCAATTCTCCGTCGTCGCTCAATATGCCTTCGCTTTTGTCCTTGGTAAACTCTCTGGCGGTGCACTTAAATAGCTCGCCATTGTAATTAATGGTTACATGGTTCTTCTTGTCGGCGTAGCACGAGCCCCTAAGCCCATCAACTGACGAAAGCAACGATTCGGCATTAATGCCGTTCTGGCGGTATTTGGTTACTATATCTTCGCATTTTTCTGATTGCGGCTCTTTCGTTTGCCACACACTTCTAAAGGCAAACTTCATGAACTTCTTCTTGTCGTCAGGCACGGCCATAAAATCCTCTAAAATCTTATCGGCATCGTCAAGCGTCTTCTCGTCGTAGTTAATTCTAACAGTTACGTTAAACTCATTTTGCAGCAGGTTAAATATATTGGCTACAATCTCTTTGTACGAGCCTTTGTTTTTATTCACATACCGCACGCTATCGTGCTTGGCGCCCCAGCCATCCAGGGTAATTTGCAGTGAATTCACATTGGTGGTTTTGAGCCATTCAATAAAACTGTCGTTGGCCAAATAACCGTTGGTAGTAAAGCTGATTGAATGTTCAATGCCCCGTTCTTCACATTGTGCTTTCAGGTGGTCGCTAATGGGTTTAATCACCTGGTCAAGGTACAGCAGTGGCTCACCCCCAAACCACGAAACATGAAAATGCTTTAAGTCGGGCTTGGTAGCAATTACATTATTAATGTTTTTAATTACCTTGTCAACGTTTTCCTGCCCCATTTTTGAGCCCTTAATGTGGCTTTCATAGCAATACCAGCATTTAAAGTTACAGTTCATAGTGGGGTTAATGGTCATCTGGAACAGGCTCTCGTCATTGTCAATGGCGTGGCTCAGATCCATGGCTTTTTTCAGCTCGTCGTCATGGTCGGGCACTACAAAACCCAGTGCCTTCATGGCGGTTAAGAAATCAGGGTGGTAATCGGCCAGGTCATCAAAAGTGCCCTCATGCGAGGCGGCATCATACAAATCTTTCAGCATAGGCTGCCAAACCATAAATTGCTGCGAAAAAGAATTAAAGGCAATGAACTTACCTTTGTAGGGAATGAAAAAGTTGAATCTACTTGCTTTCATGATAAGGTTAAGATTTGGATGGACTAATTAGGTAAAATGATATGACTCTGGCCCCTGAAGCGGGGAAGGAGATAGCTGAACACCGGAATAAGCCAGCGTTCAGCCAACTGTTGTGGGATATGTCTGAAGTAACTGCGTTACAATTTATAGGCAAAGGCCATAATTGCTACATTTGCCAAAGTTATCTTCAATACAAACAGCATAGTTGCTGCAAGAGCCTCCGTTAGTATCAAGCGTAATGCCTTCTTCAGAGGTCAACTCCGACTCAAACCCACCTTTTAACTGGCCTTTGTCATTTTCCTGAAGGTCTTCGAAAGAATCCATGAACTTATCTAATGCACTCATAAGTTTTTTGATTTGGTTAAGATTAAGCCTACTCATCTCGCTTTTCGGCAGCGGCGGTAGCACAATACCATGGGCCCAAAGTGATATTGTACTACAATACTAAAGTCGTCAGTGGCAGTCTCAAATATTGAGACCGTATGTTAAATTCAGTTATTTATATTCGGTATAAATACTGTGTTTAGCTTATTATGCAATAGTATATTTGGTAAAGATGAATTTGATAATTCAAGGTTGCCTAAATGCCTGGTTTAGGCAGAATATTGTGATTCATGAAGCTGAGGCTGCAGGTAAGTAGGGAGGTGATCATACTGCGCTTTACATCAAAAAAACAGACCGGTATGCATTGGTGGTCTGATAAAGTCGTGAGAGTAGCTGAACGCTGAAGAAGGCCAGCGTTCAGCTAACTATGGTATGCGTAGGTTGTAGCTGCGCTACTGCCTACCAGCAGAAACCATAATTACTGCATTTGCCAAAGTTGTCATCCAGGCAAACGGCGTAGTTACTGCAAGAGCCCGCGTTAACAAGATCAACCGTAACACCATCTTCAATAGTCAGATCAGAGTCAAACCCGCCTTTTAACTGGCCTTTGTCATTTTCTTGTAGGTCCTCGAAAGAATCCATGAACTTATCTAATGCACTCATAAGTTTTAATGTTTGTTAAGATTAGCCCTACTCATATCGCTTTTCGGTTGCCGCGGTAATACAACATCTTGGGCCCAACGTGATTTTGTAGTACAGCACTAAAGTGATAAGTAGCAGTCGCAAATAATGAGACCGGCCACTTAAGTGCATTATTTATATTCAGTATAAATTACGCCGAAGAGCGCCTTTTGCAATAGTAAATTTGTGAAAATTAGCGCATTTGTTATGTTTTAATAGTGTTTAGGTGTGCTGGCAGTATGCTGCAACCTTGAGGTGAGTTGAAAGTAAAGGTGATTGAATACACCAGGTTTCTATTCAATTCATTGCGTAAATGGTACTGTTACATAAATTGGTAAAATTAAGTGATAGCTGAACGCCAGTTAAATCCAGCGTTCAGCTAATTGCGGCATATTTGGGCTTTAGCTGTGCCGTTCGTTACCAGCAAACGCCATAATTGCTGCAAGAACCAGCGTTCAGGTCAAGGCAAACAGCATAATTACTGCAAGAGCCAGCGTTAATATCAAGTGATATGCCTTCTTCTGGCGTTAATTCACCCTCAAACCCTCCTTTTAATTGGCCTTTGTCATTTTCTTTCAGGTCTTCGAATGAATCCATAAACTTATCTAATGCACTCATAAGCTTTCATATTTGGTTAAGTTAAAGCCTACTCATATCGCTTTTCGGTTGCCGCGGCAATACAATATCATGGGCCCTGGCTGATCTTCTATTACAATACTAAAATCGTTATTGGCAGTCTCAATTTGTGAGACTGCATGTTATATATGGCTATTTGTGTTCAGTATAAATTCAGTGTAAGGCAGCCTTGTTCGGGGGGTAATCTGGAAATGAAAGGCGCATGCAAACAAACGATAGGCTTGGTGCGGCCGGCCGGTTTAAACAGGCATAGTGTAGTGCTTGGTGCTATAGGGGTAAAAACGCACGTGAAAAGATGAATTTATTTGCTGATGAGGTGTGTGAAGTACTTGATGCGTGTAGATAAAAAAATAGCTGAACACCGGCCGGCGCCAGCGTTCAGCTAAATGTGGTATGCATAAGTTGTAGCAGGGCTACAGCTTACCAGCAAAGGCCATAGTTTTTACAAGACCCCCAGTTGTCGTCCCAGCAAATGCTGTAGTTTGAGCATGAGCCAAAGTTTATCAACATGACTTCCTCGCCTTCAGCAGAAATCTCAGCCTCAAACCCGCCTTTTAGCTCGCCTTTTTTGTTTTCATTCAGGTCTTCGAACGAATCCATAAACTTGTCTAATGCACTCATAAGTTTTGAAATTTGTTGTAATTAGGCCTACTCATAACGCTTTTCGGTTGCCGCGGCACTGCAACTATAAAAGGGTAAAAATGATGTTACATTGCACTATAAAAGTAGCAAGTGTCAGTCTCACTAAATGAGACTTGGGCCAAAGCATCTTATTTATATTGAGTATAAACTGAGGCGCAGTGGTGTTGAGGCAAACCGGTAATAGGGGGGTAGGTAGAGAAAGTACTCATGATTTGGTTAATCGCATAAAAAAGCTGAACACCAAAGTGGTTGGTGTTCAGCTAAGTTAGGCTTGCGTGTATAATAATTACTCAATGGCTAAAACCCGCAATGGCCATAATTGTTGCAGTAGCCAATATTATCCTCCCAACACCAATGGTAGTTGGTGCAGTACCCCCAGTTATTGTTCAATGATGCCTCTTCCTCAGGGGTTGCCTCAGCTTCAAAGCCGCCTTTTAACAGGCCTTTATTGTCTTCATTCAGGCCTTCCAATGAATCCATAAACTCGTCAAATGCACTCATAAGCGTTTAAGTATAGTTTGGTGAAGTCTACCGCTGCTCATATTGCTTCTCGGCTGTCATGGTGTTAAATACTCCTGGGCCAGAGCAAACAGGCAAAATCATTCAAAAGTCGCCATTCACAGTCGCATAAATTGAGACTGATGCCCTCAAAAGCTATTTATACAGGGTATAAATTATGGGTAGATATAGGCAGGGCGGAGCCTCAGGTCCTGCCTGGGTAGTAAATAAAAAGCCGAACGCTGAAGTGTACAGCGTTCGGCCAACTTGAGTTCTTATAAATAGCGATTACCCAGCTGCGTCAACAGCTGCCAGGCAAAGCCCATAGTTTTTACAACTGCCAAAATTATCGCCGCAAATCGCATAATTGGAGCAGGAGCCATAGTTTGAATCAAGCGAAACGCCCTCATCAGGAGTTAACTCAGACTCAAACCCACCCCTTAACTGACCTTTATCATCTTCATTCAGGTCTTCAAATGAATTCATAAACTTATCTAATGCACTCATAAACTATTAATTTGGTTAAGGTTTTTCCTACTCATGACGCTTTTCGGCTACCGCGGCATTGCAAACCTATGGGCCCAATTGGTTTTGCAATACAACGTAAAAGTCATGTACAGCAGTCGCATTAATTGATACTGTATGTTAGTATGCGTTATTTATATTCTGTATAAATATAGAGTAGGAGAACACTTGTTAGTAGCTTGAAAACACTTAAAATAGCCTATGGTAGTAATTAGAGAGGTTGTGGGCGATTGGTAAAAAGGTGGCAGTGCTTAGTGTACTAGGGTAGCTACTGAAAAACTGAAGTGATTAAAGGTAAATTTATTTTTGTTTATACGGCAACAGGCAATGGGTAGTAATGGCTCAGGTTAAAGGTTTTGGGGTTGCGTATGCCCCCTCTTAAGTGGTACATCTTAATGGCTTTTAACTGCTCTTTCGGTAAAAAGCCCGCGAAGTATTGTACAGGCTCAGTGTAGCAATAACTGTTTTTTTCATAACTGTACTCAATGGGGGCACCCATTGCTTTGAGTTTGGCAATATGCCTAAGCAGTGTTGCCCTGCTCAACTCTAGCTTCGAGGCAAATTCATTGGGCGATCCCGTCGCCTTCATTTGAATAAGCCGGTCAATACGTTGAAAAATTAGCTGATTCATCGGATGGTATAGGTTTGGTTAAACGTTCTTAGGTTAAGTAATAGTTTGTGTAATATGAATAATATTTTGTTTAACTACAACATTTAATATTGGTATGTGTTTGCGTGTAGATGATATTCTTTGTTTACTTTGTTTTTTGCCATTTATGCGAATATTATCTACTTAATGTGCTTTTATTTGGTTATTTGATGCTTTAATCTATTGTCTATTACCTAGCAAACCCTTACTGGCTTAGTTTAGTTCTTTATATTCAAAAGATAAACAAAAAATAAACTTTGTTAATTTGTTTAGGGTTGTTGTTTTGGGTGGTTTATGTGTGAACTGTACACAATAACTATATTATGCTGGCTTATTGG